>CALZXH010000120.1 GCA_945830055.1 uncultured Prevotella sp. | reverse complement strand
AGACGGCCAAGGCATGGCTCTATTCCCTTGGCAGTGGTGCCATACAGGAGACTCCCAAGTGGCAGCCGCATAAGGCAAGACCCATCATCACCATCCATGATTAGGCATCATCAGAAAATCAAATGTATCACCTGTAAAATACCACATTAATTTATTAATCATTTAAACAGAAAAAAACATGAAAAAGAATTTGTTTCTTATGTTAGGACTTGGAGCCCTGCTCCTCACGTCCTGTGACCAAGACATCACCAACGAGATTTATTTGCCAGGTGGCGGCGGTTCGGTGGTTGTGACCGACAGCACATCGACCAAGCAGCTGCAGGTGTTCACCAATCTGGAGATGCTCCAGCCAGCCTATAATACCCGTGCGGTGGACGGCCAGTGGGAGACCAACGACAGCATCGGCATCTCGTCCACAGGCCTCATTGAGAACCTGAAGTATGTACGAGTGGGCACCACCAATCGTTTTGAGACGGCTACCTCTTGGTGGTTCAAGGACACCAGCACCCACACCTTCAACGCTTACTATCCGTACAATGCGAAGCCTACCAGCGACCTCATCTCCTTCACAGTTCCCAACACGGCCACTCAGGCAGCACAGAAGAAAAACGACTTTCTGTTTGCGACCGGCACTGCATCGGGGTCAAGTGACGAGGTGTACCTTAACTTCAGACACAAGATGGCAAAGGTGACCTTGAAGATCTACACCGCTCCCGAGTACGGTTTCTCTACATCTGACTTCAGCAATGCCAAGCTCTCCATGGTCGATTTTGACGATCAGGGCACGTTCAACATCAAGACAGGTGAAGTGGAGACCACTGGCAGCACCTACAAGGAGATGCAGTTTACAGGCACTGCCAAAACCAGTTACATGGAGTATGTCATGTATGTGGCTCCACAGGTGGCTCCCGACATGTTGGTGAAGGTGTCCACGACTGGCGAAAGTTTCCTTTTCATCCCGATGGAACAGATGGAATGGGAAAGCGGTCGTTCGTACACCTACATCATGAAGCCCCTACGCAACACGTTGGAACTGACAGGCAGCACTATCACCAACTGGGATATTGCTGATTCTGAGACCATGGTCGGATATGAGTAATCAAGGTCTATCAGTTTTTGAAGTATTAAGGACCGGAGGATGTCTTAACGGCATCCTTCATCCTTTTGCCTATTATCATTCATAAATCTTTATCAGCGAATGGAAGAAAGCAAAGAGTTACAGGGTTTTTACAAGATATTCAGGGCGGTAATATATGTCTCCATCCTGATGGAGTTCTTCGCCTATGCACTGGAGCCCGAGCAGTTGGACTTCCTGGGCGGCGTGGTGACGGACATCCATGGGCGCATCAAGCGATGGATAATCTATTGTGACGGCAACCTTGTGTATAGCAAGGTGGCTACGTTCCTGCTGATATGTATCACCTGTGTGGGAACGAGAAACAAGAAGCATCTGGAGTTTGACGCTCGTCGGCAGGTGCTCTATCCGCTGCTGTCGGGAGTGCTGCTGATTGTGCAGTCCGTATGGCTGTTCGGTCATTCTATAATGCCTCGTCTCTATACCCTCCGTTTGAACACTTGGCTCTACATGCTCACTTCCATCGTCGGTGTGGTGCTGGTGCATATCGCCCTTGACAACATCTCCAAGTTCCTGAAGGAAGGGCTGCTGAAAGACCGCTTCAACTTCGAGAACGAGAGTTTCGAGCAATGCAAGGAGTTGCAGGAGAACAAGTACAGCGTAAACATACCCATGCGCTATTACTATAAGGGCAAGTTCCGCAAGGGATGGGTGAACATCGTCAATCCGTTCCGTGGCACATGGGTCGTAGGCACGCCCGGTTCGGGCAAGACCTTCTCCATTATCGAGCCATTTATCAGGCAGCATAGTGAGAAAGGCTTTGCCATGGTGGTGTACGACTACAAGTTCCCCACCCTCGCCACGAAGCTCTACTATCACTACCTGAAGAACAAGAACGCCAAGGACAGCAAGATGCCCAACGGCATGAAGTTCAACATCATCAACTTTGTGGATGTGGAGTATTCGCGCCGTGTGAACCCCATCCAGTTGAAGTACATCAACAACCTTGCCGCAGCGAGCGAGACCGCCGAGACCCTGCTTGAATCCCTGCAAAAAGGCAAGAAGGAAGGCGGCGGTGGCAGCGACCAGTTCTTCCAGACCTCTGCCGTCAACTTCCTTGCCGCCTGCATCTATTTCTTCTGCAACTATGGCAAAGAGCCCTACGACAAGGACGGCAAGATGCTGATTGCCGAGCGGCGTGAAGACCCGAAGACGAAGAGGCTGATAGCCACAGGACGGGTGTTCGACCGTACGGGAGCGGAGGTGCAGCCCGCCTATTGGTTGGGCAAGTACAGCGACATGCCCCATATCCTGTCATTCCTCAATGAGAGTTATCAGACCATCTTCGAGGTGCTGCAGACCGACAACGAGGTAGCTCCCTTGCTGGGTCCGTTCCAGACCGCCTTTGCCAACAAGGCCATGGAGCAGTTGGAGGGAATGATAGGCACGCTGCGTGTCTATACCTCCCGACTTG
>CALZXH010000119.1 GCA_945830055.1 uncultured Prevotella sp. | reverse complement strand
CATCCCACTGCCTCCGCAACTTCAGCCGCAACGGGGTCACGGCAGAAAAGGCACAGGAATAGCCGCTACGGGCGGCATCGGGGGCACATACCAGCAGGCGCGCCATGGGCTGCAGCATATCGATGAGCGCCAGCAGTCCTTTGGCATGGTAGCCGTCATCATTGGAGATGAGAATAAGGGGCTTTTCGTTTTCCATAATCACCTTGTTTCGGCTGCAAAAATACGAAAAAAGGTTTATATTTGGCTTTTTATCATATAAAATGTGTAACTTTGCCGTCTATAACAGACAAAAACAGGTGGATGCCCTTTGCATCCCCGTATTTAAGCATAAGCAAATGGGAAAGATAATAGCTTTAGCCAACCAAAAAGGCGGAGTGGGAAAAACCACCACAACCATCAATCTGGCAGCCTCGCTTGCTACGCTGGAGAAGAGCGTACTGGTGGTTGACGCCGACCCGCAGGCCAACGCATCCAGCGGACTGGGCGTGGACATCAAGGACGTGGACTGCTCGCTCTACGAATGTATCATAGACAAGGCAGACGTAAGGGATGCCATATACACCACAGACATCGACGGACTGGACATCATACCCAGCCATATTGACTTGGTGGGCGCAGAAATTGAGATGCTCAATCTGGAGAACCGCGAAAAGGTACTCAAGCAGCTACTGGAGCCGATACGCAACGAATACGACTACATATTGATTGACTGCAGTCCGTCACTGGGACTGATAACGGTCAACTCGCTCACCGCAGCCAACTCGGTAATCATTCCCGTACAGTGCGAATACTTCGCCCTGGAGGGTATCAGCAAACTGCTCAATACCATCAAGATCATCAAGAGCAAGCTCAACCCGAAACTGGAGATAGAAGGTTTTCTGCTCACCATGTACGATGCCCGACTGAGACTGGCACGCCAGATATACAACGAGGTGAAACGGCACTTCCAGGAGCTGGTGTTCAAGGCGGTGATACAGCGCAACGTAAAACTGAGCGAGTCACCAAGCCACGGACTTCCCGTCATCCTCTATGATGCAGAGTCAACCGGCAGCAAGAACCACCTGGCACTTGCCAAGGAAATCATCAGCAGAAACAACGATCAGACATCTGAAAACACACACTGAAAAAGACTATGGCTGTACACAAAAAATACAACAGGAACGTATTGGGACGCGGTCTCGACGAGATTGGCAGCGGCAAGGGCCTTGATGCCCTGATAGACACTACCGAGGTGAAGACACAAGGCTCGTCGAACCTCAACGAGATTCCTCTGCATGCGATATCGCCCAACCCTAACCAGCCCCGCAGGGAGTTTGACGAACAAGCCCTGCAGGAGCTTGCCAACAGCATCAGGGAGATAGGCATCATCCAGCCCATCACCCTGCGCCAGACAGGTGACAACAAATACCAGATTATCGCCGGCGAGCGCAGATGGAGAGCTTCACAGATAGCAGGCATCGAAACCATTCCCGCCTACATCCGCACCGTGGAAGACGAGGGCGTGATGGAGATGGCTTTAGTGGAGAACATTCAGAGAGAAGACCTCAACGCCATCGAAATAGCACTGGCATACGAGCACCTGGCTGAAACCACGGGAATGACACAGGAGAAAATCTCAGAAAGGGTTGGTAAAAGCCGGGCAGCCGTAACCAACTACATGAGATTGCTCAAACTGCCTGCACAAGTACAGATGGCGTTGAAGAACAAGCAGATTGACATGGGACATGCCCGCGCCCTGCTTGCCATTGACAGCCCCAGCGCACAGATAAAACTGTACAAGGAGATAGAAAAGAACAACTACTCGGTGCGCAAGGTGGAAGAGATGGTGCAGATGCTGAAAAACGGCGAAGACATAGACGCTGCCAACAAGAAGATAAGTGCCAAAAGCCAGTTGCCCGAGGAATACAAGATTCTGAAACAGCGCCTTGCCGATTTCTTCGGCACCAAGGTGCAGATGACTTGCTCCAACAAGGGAAAAGGCAAGATAAGCATCAGTTTTGACAGCGAGGAGCAACTGGAGCATATTGTCAAGGCTCTGGACGGCAACAAGAACTAAAGGGGGGAACGGTATGAGAAAAGTGGCAAGGATACTTCTACCTCTGCTGACGGTGTGCATCACCCTGCTCTCCACAGGCACTCCGGGCATGGCGCAGACCAGCGTGCAGCCTGTATCTCCCGACACTGTACATGCCGACTCACTGCCCATCCACACAGATAGCATATATGCTCTTGCTACCGACAGCAGCCATACCGAGTCAACCTTTGCCGACAGTATCTGCTCACAGGCCGACTCACTTGCCGCCGCCTCGCTGCTCAAGAAGAAAAAGAAGGTAAAGATGTCGCGCGACTGGAGCACATGGCGACCCAACCCGCAAAGGGCCATGTGGCTTGCCATGGTGATACCGGGAGGCGGACAGATATACAACAGGAAATACTGGAAACTGCCTATCATCTACGGTGGTATCATCGGATGCGTGTATGCCATCAACTGGAATAACATGATGTACAAGGACTATTCGCAGGCATATCTTGACATCATGGACTCCGACCC
>CALZXH010000118.1 GCA_945830055.1 uncultured Prevotella sp. | reverse complement strand
TTGAATACGATGCGCACAGCCAGTATGTCGTATATCTCCTCAAAAGGCACGTGCTTGTTCTGCATCTTGTTCCAGATGGAGTAGGGACTCTTGATGCGCTCTTTGATAGTGTATTCCAGTCCCATCCTGTTGAGCGACTCTTTGATGGGTTCGGTGAACTTGTCAAAGAGTTCGTGGCGTGAGGCCTGTGTCATGGCCAGTTTTTCCTGGATCTGGGCGTAATCTTCGGGGTGCTCATACTTGAAGCTCAGGTCTTCCAGTTCTGTCTTTACCTTATACAGTCCCAAGCGGTTGGCGAGCGGTGCATATATATATAATGTCTCCCCCGCAATCTTGTACTGCTTATTGGCAGGCTGGCTTTCCAGTGTGCGCATGTTGTGCAGGCGGTCGCATATTTTGATGAGAATCACCCTGATATCGTCGCTCATGGTGAGCAGCAGTTTCTTGAAGTTCTCTGCCTGTGCCGAAGCCTGCTCACCGAAGATACCGCCGCTGATTTTGGTGAGACCATCCACAATCATGGCGATTTTGCTGCCGAAGATATTCTCGATATCCTCGGTGGTATAGTCGGTATCTTCCACTACATCGTGCAGCAGTGCGGCGCAGATACTGGTAGAGCCCAGTCCTACCTCTTCGCAGGCAATCTGTGCCACGCTGATGGGGTGCATGATATAGGGTTCTCCAGAGAGTCGTCTCACTCCCTTGTGGGCTTGTCGCGCAAAGTTGAACGCCTTGGTGATGATTTCTATTTTCTTCCTGTGTCGTGAAGAACAGTAAGTGTCGAGCAGATGCTGGAAGGCGTCGTTTATCAGTTTGTCATCTGCCTGTTCTTTCATCATGTTTTCCTCATTCATACGCATACAATATTATAAGGTCAGCACAAATCGATGATAGGTATCAAGATTATCTCACCCTGAGCTTTTTTCCTGCCCGGATGTTGGTTCCTTTGATGCCGTTGAGTCGCTTTAGTTTTGCTACAGTGGTTCCGTTGCGCCTGGCAATCTCGGAAAGGGTCTGCCCGCTTCTAACGGTCACTGTCTTGCCCTTTGTTGAGGATGACGAGCGTCGAGTGCGCCCTTTCTTGCGCGATAGGGTGGGCGTATCGTCCTTTACCTCTACTTCAGCACGCTTGGTGAGCAGTGAGTCTGTGCAGTAGTTGTAGATGGAATCCTCCATTTCGATGAACTTGCTGATGTCCATCTGTGGCAGTTTCAGCGGTGAGGGGGCTGATTTTCCTGGAATCACGTCTCGGCGGTACGAGGGGTTTAGAGCCTTGATTTTCTCTTTTTCTATGTTGCACACGGAGGCAATCTGCTCAAAATGCACATCTCGTGAAAGCATCACGGTGTCGGTGGCTGCCGGCAGTCGGGTGCGCATGGGACAGATGTTGTGCTCGCAGTAGTAGTTCATGATGTAGTTGGCTGCGATAAATGCCGGTACATATCCCCGTGTCTCCTTGGGCAGATAGGGGTAGATTTTCCAGTAGTCCATCACCCCGTTGGAGCGGCGGATGGCCTTGTTTACGTTCTCCGGTCCGCAGTTGTAGGCAGCAATCACCAGATGCCAGTTGCCGAAAATCTTGTAGAGGTCTCTCAAGTATCTCGCGGCGGCGTCTGATGCCTTGACGGGGTCTCTGCGTTCGTCCACCAGCGTGTTCACGTTCAGTCCGTACTGCTTTCCCGTGGTAAGCATGAACTGCCACAGTCCTGTGGCTCCCACCCTTGATACAGCGATGGGGTTGAGTGCCGACTCGATGACCGGCAGGTACTTCAGCTCCAGCGGCAGTCCGTAGGTGTCGAGTGCCTGTTCAAAGATGGGCATGTAGAAGTTGCAGGCTCCCAGCATGTAGCTCACGGAGTGGCGCAGGCGTCCGCTATAGCGGTCGATGAACTTTCGTACCACCTCGTTGTAGGGCATTTCGATGACGGTGGGCATACGGCTCAGTCTGTCCACATACACCTCTTTCTCATAGTAAGGGTTCACGTCCTTCATGCGGCAGTCGTCATCCTTGTCCAGATAGTTTCTCGACATGTATTCGTTCATCAGACTGTCCAGTTCTGCGGTCAGGGCTTCCGGCACCTCTATCTCTTCCTCGTTGCCTTCAGCATCGGTCACCACTATTTCCTCTTCATCGTTGGCGGTCTGTGCTGTTGCGGTCACAGGCATCAGCAGGGCGGTGGAAAGCAAAAGTGTGTAAAATGTTGTTCTCATCGTAGTTATTTAGAATTTAAGACTGCAGTTTACCCCTGGCGACATGTTGTTCCAATGGTTGCTGCCGTTGCCGCTGCCATTGATCATGGTAGGCTCCACTTTGAGTGACAGGTCTTTGGAGATGTCAAACTCTGAGAGTTGGGCGTCCACGTAGGCATCGATGATGGAGAAGGCATATACGCCGATAAGGCAGAATACGCTCATGTCTCTCCATCTGCGGTACTTGTCTTTTCTGCTTTTGAATATCTGTTTATATCGTTCTTCGTTAGACTTGTCAATCTGTCTGCCCAAGTGCAGGAACTTGTTGTAGCTGCATGTGTTGGGGTCGGAGTCCATGATGTCAAGATATGCCTGCGAATAGTCCTTGTACATCATGT
>CALZXH010000117.1 GCA_945830055.1 uncultured Prevotella sp. | reverse complement strand
TCCACCTCAGTGGGCACATAGGGAATACTGTCTTCGGGCAGGTTCTTGAAGTAGTTTCTCACCTCAGTAGGCAATACCTTGGCATCGCTCACCAGTTTTTCACGCATCTTCTGCATACGCAGCATGTCGCCCACCTGGTCGCGCATCTCTTCGCGAATCTGGCTTATCGACATCTTCTTGTACTCTTCCAGCTTCTCCCGCGATCCGCTTGCTTCAATCCAGTAGTTCAACTGCGATTCCACCCTGTCGCTTATCTCGCTGTTGTCCACCTCCACACTGTCGATGTCTGCTTGGTTCAGAAACAGTTTCTGTACCGCCAGCTGCTCGGGGATGGCACAGTCGGGATTGCCTTTCCATCGTCTTCCCTCCTGTTGTGCCTGCAGACGCATAGCTTCCACTTCTGATTTCAGTATGGCTTCATCTCCCACCACCCATACCACTTCGTCCACGATACTGGCGGGGTTGATGCTGTCCTTGTCCGTTTGCTGTGCCCGGGCTATACCCGTTGATACAAGGCAACAAAGGAGCATTGAGATGCAGCAGGTCAGAAAACTGTCTCTTTTCATCTTTTTCTCAGTGTTTGTTTACTGTTTCCACCACTTCGTTGTTTACCTTCACTAAGTATTTCTTGCGAAGCTGTGCCACCCATTGCTTCTCCAACAGGTCTTGGTAGTCGGCGGTCACCTGTCCCTTGACATCGGTATAGTCCTCAGGTTTCTTTTTCAGCACCTTGCCATATACGGCATCAATGGGGTAGTCTTTCAGCGTTGTTACAGTGGTGTCTTTCTTGAATACTTCCTTATCTACCAAGGCGTTGTCGCCCAGTTTGAACAGTCCCTTCTCCACGCGGATGCGTATCACGGAATCTCCATTGAAGGTAGTGCGCAACTTTTCTGCCCATTGGTCAAAAGGCAAGTCCTTCACGCAGTTCTTCACAGCCTCCACATCTTCCTGTGTCTTCACGTGGTATGCCATACCCTTGAAGTGCGGGGTGTCCCAGTTGTATTTTTTCTTGTTTTTCTTGAAGAATGCCTCCAGACCGGCCTCGTCCTTGGCTGCGCGGTCCCATACCATGCGGTTGCTTACCTCGTAGAGCAGCAGTCCGTCGTGATATTCCTTGATAAGGTACTTCAAATCCCTGTCCTGTGCGCAGAGCGAGTCGCAGAGATTGTTCAGGATATCCTCGCGGGTCAGCTTCTTTTGAGAATCCTTCACCATGCCGTCCAGTTTTTTGTTGATGACATGCTCACGCACGTTGCGCTGTTCCATGAAGGCGAAGATGTTGCTCTTCAGACTGTCGAAGGGCTCCAGTTGCTTGTGTCCTTTCATCAGAATGATGTGGTAGCCCGCGGGAGAGAGTACGGGTGCACTCATCTCACCGTCTTTCAGTGCAAAGGCAGCGTCTTCAAACTCTTTCAAGGTCTGGTTGGTGCTTATCCAGGGCAGTTCTCCGCCGTTCTTGGCTGTTCCCTGGTCTTGCGACAAGGTCTTGGCAAGTTCCGCGAAGTCGGCACCCTTTTTGAGGGCATCATAGATGGAGTCTATACGTACTTTTGCCTTCTCCTGCTCTTCCTGAGTGGCTTTCTGTCCAAGCATCAGGAAGATGTGCGCCGGCTTTATGAGTCCTTTCTCGCCGATACGCAGTTTGGTGTTGTTGTAAATCAGACGGGCCTCTGCTTCCATATCTGCATCGCTGATCAGATAGGGGCGTATCTGTTGGTCACGATACTGCTGAAACTCCTTCTTGAATGAGAAAAGCGTATCGAATTGCTCGTCCTGGGCGGCTGCCACCTTGAGCTTGTAGTTTACAAACAACTCCACAAACTCCTTGACGGTCTTTTTGTCGATCACTCCCTCCGTGTTGTTCTTATTATAGGAATACTCAAACTCAGAGCGGGGCACATCTACCCCGTTGACGGTCATTATCACGGGGTCATCGGCCTGTTGTGCCCCTGCCATGGTGGCAGAGGCAAGCAACAATGCTGTAAACAATGATTTCTTCATTCTAGGTGGGTTCTGTTAATTCTCTTTGTCATATTTTCAGTTTATCTCTGAGATCAGATTGGCAGTTTTAGACGGAGCGATGCGAGCATCGTGACAGATTAAAACTGGCAGTATGGGCCAGAGAGAAACGAAAAGATGGCAAAACGACAGTCCATAATTATTAAAATATTGTTTTTTCGGTGGGAATTGATAGAACCCACCTTAGTCGTTAGGTCTGGAATAGTTAGGTGCTTCACTGGTAATGGAGATGTCGTGGGGATGACTTTCCAATACACCTGCATTGGTGATACGTGTGAACTTGGCGTTGTGCAGGCTCTGGATGTCTGCAGCTCCGCAGTAACCCATACCTGAGCGCAGTCCTCCTACCAGCTGGTAGATCACCTCCTGCACGGTTCCCTTGTAGGGCACTCGTCCTGCGATGCCTTCGGGCACCAGTTTCTTTACCTCGGTGGTGTCGCCCTGGAAGTAGCGGTCCTTGGAACCGTTCTTCTGCTCCATGGCTTCCAGCGAACCCATGCCGCGGTAGCTCTTGAACTTACGTCCGTTGAAGATGATGGTCTCGCCGGGACTCTCTTCTGTACCTGCCAC
>CALZXH010000116.1 GCA_945830055.1 uncultured Prevotella sp. | reverse complement strand
TCTATTATAATGCTTTTGCGATAAGTCATACAAAATATTTTTTGACTACAATCAATAGGAACAGTTTTGAACAGCATATCCGTCTTGTAGGAATTGAGGTTGCAGCAGCAGAATCGGTTGACTCCACTGAATGATTCTAAGGCAGTCATCAAAGGTGCCTGTATGAGCGGCATTGACTACTGTGCAGGGAGATAACCATCCGTACTGAAAGTATTCATCCTGCCACCATAAGATGATAGGTGTCTTACGGCGGCAGGATGAATGTTTTTTCGGGCGAAGACAAGGTCGTACTTGCGACCTCGCTGTCATATTGTTTAGGGATGATAGTACTTCTGTGTCACAATGCTGCCGTTGCGGCAAGTCTCTTTTCTTATTATCATGCCTCTCCAGTCCTTGCTGACCTGGTTTCCTGCCATATTGTAATAAGTGACTGTTGCCGGTTCGTCTGCTTTGATGCCCTGTATTCCTGACTTGCCCGACAGATGGAGTCCTATCTCCATATTGGCAAGTCCCACCTGCTTGGTGTTTGCCAAGCGGTAAACATAAAGCCGCAGGGCACAAGTACCCTTTGACACTTTCAAGGTTTTTCCTGTCAGGTCTATCTCATGTATGGGAGAGTCGGTGCCGTTGCTTGCCACGGGGTTGAAGCCAGTCTCCAGCACTGTCTCTACGCCATCGCCATCTACCCACTTGGTGTCAATATATCCGCCGCTGGTACCGAAACGGGCTGCCGAGAAGCATATGCTCGACGGAGCCACCTCAACACCTTCGGCAAGACGGATATCGTAGGTCACCACGGCATTTTCAGCAGGAGTCTTGGTCTCTGCGGTCGGCTGGAACAGGGTAAAGGTGGTGCCCAGTACCGTGCGTTTCTCCTTTACGGGCAAAGCCTCCGTTGTGGAACATTCGGCACCGCTCACTTTTGTATCATCGCTGATGATGCCCTCTTCTCCCGTACTGCCACTGTCCATCGACCATTTCACTGTAACATCGGTCGTCAGTTCTTCTCCGTTGATCTCTTGGGCCGGTTCTCCTATCAGTACAGCCCCGGCATATTGTTTTTCGGTTATCTTGTCCACAATACTGTTCAGATAAACTTCCAGCATGGTATATCCCTCTTCGTTGGTCAACTTGCCGTCAGAGGCATCGCTTGCATCCAGTCCGTGCAGGTCTTCCCAATTGTCGGGCATACCGTCACCGTCAGAGTCAACGGGTGCTGCCGTCTGCGCCAAAGCAGGCCAAGGCGACCAATCATCACCCGCGTCGTCTGGCTTCAAGTCGGTCTGGCTGTCAATAATACCGCCCTTATTGGCAGAAGCACCCTTGAAGGTAGCGGTGCCGTTGCGACATTCCGTCACCAGACGATCGTCGATGGCGTCACGCTTCAACGAGCAACCGGCATAGTCGAGCACCATGGCATAAGCCTCCTGAGCCGTATGCTGGTGGAATTCGGGAATTGTGCCCAGCGGCTCATCGCTACGCAGGTCGTCTTTCGACGGATTGCCGTTGATGAGGCTGGAGCTGTTGATGACCACGCCCGCCCAGTTGTCGTTGGTGATGTTGCTGTAATTGGTGTTCATGTTGCCTGTGATATAGTATTTGCCCCACACGCTTGTTGTTCCGTCGCCCGGCGTGGCATCGTCTATGCCGATAAACCTGTTCTTGGAACTGCTGGTTGTTGCAGGACCAGGCTTCCAATAGTTGTTCACCATATTGATATACATGCCCTCAGCGCCATAGCATCCGTTGCCGCTCCAGTTGTATATCACGTTGTTGCGCATGTCGGTCTTGTGGTCTTCCAGCGGCATCACGTTGCCTGTACCGAAGCGGGGGGTGCGTGAGTCATGGTGGATAATCATGTTATGATAGTAGGAAGCCCCCATGCCGCCCCAGATGGCACCATAGCCGTGAGCCTGCTTAGGATGTTTGCTCATGCGCAGGCTCTCGCTGATGATACACCACTGCATAGTGAAGTCATAGTTGGCATAGAACGAGGCGCACTCATCCGTACACCACGACACGGAACAATGGTCGATGATGACATTGCGACAGAAACGTCCGCCAAAGGCATCGGCACCTTCCGCCTCCTCGACAGTCACCTTTTCGTCTCCCATGCGGAAACGCAGGTATCGTATGATGATGTTGTTGGCATTCACCATCACGGGATAGTCGGCAATACAGATACCGTCTCCGGGGGCTGTCTGTCCGGCGATGGTGATATTGGGCTTGCTGATGTTCAGTTGGCTGTTCAGATGAATGGTTCCCGACACCTTGAACAGCACCGTAACGTTGGAGAGGTTCTCCACTGCATACCGCAGGGTGCCCTGCTTGTTGCCGTCTTCCAAGGTTGTCACATAATACACAGAGCCGCCTCGTCCTCCTTTGGTGTAGCGGCCATAGCCGTCAGCACCCGGGAAGGCAGGTACTTGGGCATGCACACTGCTGAATAGCATCAGCAGCACTCCCATTAGCAATAGCATGTTTTTTTTCATATTCCCGTATTTTCTTTATAAAGATTTAATTTTCATGCAAAAGTGGGAAGAATCATCCATTTTTCGGGGGCACTTTTGTCTTTTTCAGGAGGATAATCGTACATTTGTAGGAAAGAATAGAAAAATGAATAATCATTTAACCCAAATCGGTCATTAGCGTTATGATGATAACATCTTGTATTTTTGAGCAGAT
>CALZXH010000115.1 GCA_945830055.1 uncultured Prevotella sp. | reverse complement strand
ACGCTCTCGGTATGGTATGCCATCAAGCAGGCCCATGCGGAAGGATACAGCCACATCTACTTCATGGACGTGGGACTGCCCTACACCCACAACCCCTACCGTGACTTCATCCTGCGGTTTGGCGGCAAACCGGTAAGCACCTTCCGCTGGTTCAGAATATCCAATGGATGGCTGAACAGACTGCTCAGGCTGTTCAGTTATTGACCCCAACCCGTTTTCCGGACAAGTGCGGAGAACGTTTTGTTTCCCTTGACATGGTACTGCCATAGCAGCGATACGGGCAGGATGCCTGCGGGATTGGTCTGTACCCTGCTCTGCTGTATCTGCTGGCGGATGGGAGCGAACTGCTTCTTCCACTTCGCAAAACTGCGCCTTGCCTTGACGACAGCACAAAACTCGCCCCAGTTTCTGTCGGCCAACAGCATCTTGAGCGCAGCCACATAATCCAGGACAAGCCGCACGCGCATCACTCTGTGCAGTTCTTCTTCCGGCAAGCACTTGTACAGCATGGTAAGATTGTTTCTGAAATTCAGATAGGTCTTCATCGGATTGGACTTGGGCAAGGTGCCTCCACCCAGATGATAGACTACACTCTGAGGCACACAATACACCTCTCTGTCCAGCAGAGCCAAGCGCCAGCACAGGTCTATTTCTTCGTTATGGGCAAAGAAGCGCCCGTCCAGTCCTCCGGCTTTCCAATAGTCGGCGCTGCGTATCATCAACGCCGCACCCGTGGCCCACAGCACCCTGCACGGGTGGTCGTATTGACCGGCATCCTTTTCCACCACGTCAAAAATCCTTCCCCTGCAGAAGGGATAGCCGTATTTGTCCATATAACCACCGCTGGCTCCGGCATATTCAAAGCTGTCACGCTGGTGAAGGGAAAGGATCTTGGGCTGACAGGCTGCCGCCTTGGGATGGGTGTCCATCCACTCCAACAAGGGGTGTAGCCAACCTGCTGTCACCTCAATATCCGAATTGAGCAACAAGTAATAAGGGGCCTCTATCTGTGCCAGGGCTTTGTTATAACCGTCAGCAAACCCCCAGTTCTTTTCCAGCACTATGCGCTTGCAGGTGGGGAACTGCCTTTCAAGCAATGCTACCGAACCATCGGTTGACGCATTGTCAGCCACATACACGTCAGCCACCTCTCCTGCCTCCTGAAGAATGCCCGGCAAATAGGTTTCAAGCATCTTTGCGCCATTCCAATTGAGAATGACAATAGCCACCTGTTTCATGTCTTTTTCCATTAGCTTGTTCATCCGTTTATATCCTCTCTGCAAGCGAGCAACGCATCGCCGCCTTTTTGGGGTTGTATTCCTCAAGTACCACCATCTTCAGTTCATTGTCAAACGCATCATCCGCCTTGCCGGCAGGCAGTTCCACCCGGATGTAGTTCTCGGTAAAACCGCACATGGCCTTGCCTCGCTGGGATTTCTCGAAGAGCACCTCCATCTCCATGCCTTTGTACTTGTTGTAGAAAGCGGCGGTCTTCTCGTCAGACAGAGCCAGCAGGCGATGACATCTTTCGTGTTTCGCCTCTTCATCCACCACATACGGTATCTTCAGGGCAGCCGTTCCGGGTCGCTCGGAATAAGGGAATACGTGCAACTGCGATATGTCGAGGGCTTTCAAGAACGAATAGGTCTCTTCAAAACAGTCTTCCGTCTCTCCCCGGCATCCCACCATGACATCTACTCCAATAAAGGCATCCGGCATTTTCTGTTTGATACGTTGTATCTTGTCGGCAAACAGTTGCGTATCATAATGCCTGTGCATCAGCTTCAGCACTTCGTCGCTGCCGCTTTGCAAGGGAATATGGAAATGGGGCATGAAGCGCCTGCTCCCGGCACAATAGTCAATCAGCTCATCACTCAGGAGGTCGGGTTCCAGACTGCTGATACGGTAACGCTTGATGCCCTCCACCCCATCGAGCGCCCTGACCAGGTCGAAAAACGATTCGCCTGTGGTCTTTCCGAAGTCACCGATATTCACTCCGGTAAGCACTATCTCCTTGCCACCCTCTTGTGCCACCTCCTGTGCCTGCTGCACGATGGAAGCGATGGTAGGATTGCGACTGAACCCTCGGGCAAAAGGAATGGTACAATAGGTGCAGAAATAGTCACATCCGTCCTGCACTTTCAGGAAGTAGCGTGTTCTGTTTCCCTTGGAACAGCTTGGAGCGAACGACTTGATATCCTTCAACCGGGTAACATGATGCTCGTGCAGGTCCTTTTTCTCGGGTGTGGACAGCCATTGCAACCACTTGTCTGACAAGAAGCCTATCAGGTTTGCCTTTTCCTGCGACCCAAGTACCAGATCCACGCCCTCTATATCGCTTACCTTCTGCGGTTCCAACTGTGCATAACAGCCCGTGACCACCACAAAGGCATGGGGATGCTTGCGGGCCATACGCCTTATAGCCTGTCGGCATTTATGGTCGGCCACCTCTGTCACCGAACAGGTATTGATGAGGCACAAATCTGCCTGCTCGTCAGCTTCAGCCGTTTGTACCCCCATTTGCTGCAGCATCTGACCGAAAGAGGATGTTTCTGAAAAATTCAACTTGCATCCTAAGGTGTAATAAGCGGCCTTTTTGCCTTGAAACACCGAGAAATCTATCATATATAATATAATGTATTATCAGTTTGTGGTGCAAAGGTAAAAAAAAATGTTGAGGCTTCTGTATAACGGACAATCAAAACAAGCACTAAAAGACCATATAGGTTACAAAACAAACATAAAGCCACAAGAACAAACAAATATTCTTCATTATCTATTACATTGAAAATCAACACATTGAGAAAAAGTTACAAAAATACCTGCAAAAAAAACAAAAAAAAAGATACAACCTATTGAAAAATTATATACCTTTGCATCGTTTTAATAAACAAATGATTGTTTTACAGATTTAAAAAGCAAAGAAAA
>CALZXH010000114.1 GCA_945830055.1 uncultured Prevotella sp. | reverse complement strand
ATGCGCTCCAATGCCGTCATGATGTTGCTCAGTTCGGTGGCATTGCTCTTGAGAAACTTGCGGCGGGCAGGCACATTGTAAAATAGGTTTTCTACCTTGAAACTGCTGCCTACAGGGCATGACTCCGGAGCTTGCAACAGCACCTTGCAGCCTGCTATGTTCAGTCGTGTGCCTATGTCGTTTTGCGGTGTGCGGCTTTTCAGTTCCACTTGTGCCACCGCGGCAATGGATGCCAGTGCCTCTCCACGGAATCCCATGGTGCTGAGCCGGAACAGATCATCGGCATTGGCAATCTTTGATGTGGCATGGCGCTCAAATGCCATGCGGGCATCTGTTTCCGACATGCCTTTTCCGTCGTCGATCACCTGTATGGTGGTACGCCCGGAATCAACCACTCTCACGTGGATGTTTCGTGCTCCGGCATCAATGGCATTCTCAACCAGTTCTTTAATCACCGATGCAGGGCGTTGGATTACCTCGCCTGCTGCTATCTGGTTTGCCACCGAGTCGGGTAGCAGATGGATGATGTCACTCATGGGGTAGGGCTGTTTTCGTTTCCGGTTGTGGGTGAAGCTGTGGGAGTATCGGTACTTGGGGATGTCTGTTGGGATGGCTCCTGTTGTGACGGTTTGGGCTGTTGCTGTTGTAATTGTGGCAGCCGTTGCATGGGCACCTCCTTGCGCTTCACTTCCTTCAGTTCTGTGCCTGCTTTCTTTCCCCGCCAGTGGAAGATATCTTCCTTGCTGGTGGGTCTCACGTAGTCAAACCATGCAAAGTTGGGCAACCACTGCTTTCCCGGCGGTATCTGCGGCATGGGATAGAGTACTCCCTCTGCCTTGGGCATCCAAATCTTCTTCATCTTCCTGTCTTCCAGGAACATCTTCAGCTGGTTCGACTCGGTGTAGTTCATTCCTATCATCGTACTGTCGCTGTCGTCGATGGGATAGAATATCACTGATACGTTGTCGTTGGCATCTGTTTCATACACGTTGCCATCTTTGAAATAGGCAATCATCTCCTTGGAGGCTACCTGGTTAAAGTAGATCGTATCTGTATTCTGCTCCACAGAAAGGGCCTGTCCTATCACGTGTGCCCGATGGATGGTAGAGTCCTTCATGTACACCTTGATCACTTCTCCCAGCAGTTGCTGGTTGTTGTTCCATGTGATAGGGTCACGATACATGGTGATGCAGGAGTCCTGCGAATTATATACCATTGAGTCGCATACGGCCTGCATCTCCGTGCGGTATGCCCTTACCTTATGATAGGCGTGTATTTTGCGGTACACGGAGTCTGTCTGTATGTTATAGGTATAGATTCTGAAGGTGTCGGCATGCACGTAGAGTGTGTCTTTCTGCGAAAAGTCGTAGGCAATGGCACTGTCGGTAGCGAGGGCGTAGCCTTTAGGGTCATCGTACCAGCAGTAGTTGGCAGTGAGCATGTTCTTGTTCACGCTGTCCACATATACCACGTTGTCAAAGGCTTCGCTGATACCCGTCTTTTCCTCATGGAAGATGCTGTCGGCAGTCATTGTCTTTCCCCCGTTGTGCAGGGTGGAGCGTCTGTATAGTTGCGACCGGCTTGTCTTGGTGTTGTAGTAGCCGTCTTCAGTGTAGATGTGACTGGCTCCGGAATAGATGTCCGACGGTCCCACGGCGTGAGCCATCGACTGTGCTGTGTTGTAATAGAGCGTGTCTGACATGAGGTGGAAATTCGTGTCGGTAAGATCTACGTGGAAGTAGAACACAGCCTCCCGTGTGTTGGTGTTGTATTCTCCCCAGTCAGAGAGTAGGGTACTCGTCTTGTCAATCATCTTTCCGCCCTCGAAGAAGTAGCCGATGTTGTACATCCTGTCGTAGTTCAGACTGTCGGTATAGAGCGTTGTCTGACGGTGTTTCAGTATCACGTTGTAGCGTGCCTGTGCCATCTGGTCATTGCCGTCGTAGTAGGCGTAGTCGCTGAACAGCGAGAGCGTATCACCTTGATACATCTTCACGTTGCCGAACGCCTCAAATGAGTTGGTCATCTCGTAGAAATGGGCGCTGTCGCAGTACAGGGTGGCTCCCTGGTGCCTGAACTGCACGTTGCCGAACAGAATCTGTGCGTCGGGGTTGATGTACTGGTCGTATTTCAGTACGTCGGAATGTACCAGATAAACGCGCTCGTCCTTCTCGGTCGTTTGGCGTGGCTTTTGCACCTTGCGCTGTCTGGACTGGGCAACGGAAAGGCAAAACAAACACAGAACCATTGCGAGGATGATTCTGTGCTTGCCCTTGATAAAACTTGCGGTAGTATGTAATAAAGTCTTTATATGCTTGCTGGTTGCCATTTCTCTTGTTCAGATGATGTGCGACTATTTGATCCATCCTTCATATTCAAAGTCGCAGTCCTTGTAACGGTCTCCCACTCTCACGTAGGTGGTCTTTATCTTCTTCACCACCCATTCGTGCAGCATCTCTTCCTTGCGTTTAGCCAGCACGATGTTCTTCATCAGCTGGAAGTCTTCTGTGATGGTCGCGCGATGTCCCTCCACGCGGTTCTTCAGTTTGATGATGGCGCAGGTGGTTTTCCCTCGCTTGTTGATCATCTCGAAGGGTTGCGACACGTCACCCACTTTCATTCCCTCTACCATGCGTGCCACTTCAGTGGGCAGGTCTTTCATCTGGAATCGTGTGGTGTTCTGCATGTTGTCCATTTCGCGGGCCATCAGTCCGTTGTTGTTACGGGTGTCCTTGTTGTCTGACAATACGGTGGCTCCTTGCTCGAAAGTGAACTTGCCGTCCATGATGTCGCTGCGGATAGAGTCGAGGCGCAGCAGCGACTGCTGTATGCTTGCTTCCGACACCGTGGGGCGGAGCAGTATATGGCGTACCTTCACCTTATTGCCCTTCTTGTCGATGAGTTGGATGATGTGGTAACCGAACTCCGACTCTACGATCTT
>CALZXH010000113.1 GCA_945830055.1 uncultured Prevotella sp. | reverse complement strand
GAGGAAAGACATTTTTTCGAATCATATACGTTATCGTTCACATCCGAGAAACTCATGTTTCCGATGTGAATTCCTTCGCTAAGTCCGAAATACCACTTTCCAAACTTTTCTTGTGCAGATGCGGTGAGCGACATGCACAAAACTACCGCTGTAAGCAGCGAATTAATTGTTGTTTGTTTCATGTTTAGTTTTTCATTCATTACCATTATATGTTAAATCACACTAAAGCCTTTATTATTGACATGCCCATCATTTGTTATTGTTTGGATGCGTTGTTGACATCAGTGCAAAGATATACAAAATACTCTCATTTTTATAAAATTATTTGTGAAATCTAAAATTATTGTTAATTAATGTGTTTATTTGTGTATCTGTTATGTTTATCTGTATCGAAAGTGCGAATAAAAGGCTATGTACTCTGACTTCGTAAAGTGTATGGCAGAGCCCCTGAACTGCACGACTATGTGCTGAGGTTGGAAGACCTGATAAGAGTTGCGCTCGAGAAGACGGGGCGCAGGGCTGTGGTGCTTATCGACGGGTTTATGCTCCGGAAGGTGGAGCTGTAACGCACACATTATATTATTATATAGAGAAAAAGGCTGTAACGTAATGGAAGGATTACGTTACAGCCTTTTCAAATGGTATTTTCCGCTTATTTGGTGTATTCAGCGAAGTCGGTGAGGTGCATATCGCCCTTGCGAGCCAAAGAGTCGTGGAAGGCAAAGGCTGCAGGCAGATTGTGCCTGGTGTGTCCGCCCTTGGCAATCTTGAGATAATCCCAAAGCAACTGCTTGTAGTCGGGGTGGGCACAGTTTTCGATGATGCACTGTGCACGCTGTACAGGACTCTTGCCACGCAGGTCGGCGATACCCTGCTCGGTGACGATGACATTCACGTCGTGCTCGGTATGGTCGTGGTGACTCACCATGGGCACAATGGAACTGATGGCGCCATTCTTTGCCACAGACGGACAGGTGAAGATGCTGATATAGGCATTGCGCTCGAAGTCGCCGCTACCACCGATACCGTTCATCATCTTGGTACCCGAGATATGGGTGGAGTTGGCATTGCCATAGATATCACACTCCAAGGCAGTGTTGATGGCAATCACACCCAACCGGCGAATCAGTTCGGGCGAGTTGGATATCTCGCTCTGGCGCAGGGTGAGGTTCTGCTTGAAGTAGTCGATATTGCCATACACTTTCATCAGGCTCTCGTTGGTCACGGTGAGCGAGCAGGCAGAAGCCTTCTTCACCCTGCCGTTGAGCATCATATCCACCACAGCATCCTGCAATACTTCGGTAAAGATGTTGAAGTCGGGGATATTCTTGTCCATGCTCAGTGCGGCAAGGATGGCATTGGCAGTGGTGCCTACGCCACTCTGCAGAGGCAGGAAGGTGGGAGGGATGATGCCCTTCTTCATATCGGCAGCTAAGAAGGTAGCCACGTTGTTGCCTATCTGTGTGGTCACGGGGTCAAGGTCTTTGAAGGCGCGTGCCTCATCGGGAATGTGGCACTCCACCACGCCCACAATCTTCTTGGCGTCAATCTCTACGTATGGAGTACCTATCCTGTCGTCAACATGCACGATGGGGATGGGCTGACGATAAGGGGGATCCTGCAGCTCATATACGTCGTGCAGGTATTTGGCGTCGGGACTGTGGAAGGTGTTGTGTTCCAGAATCACGTGCTTTGCCAGTCGTGCTGCCGTAGGACTGATACCGCCGGCAGAGGTAAGGTAAGCCTTGCAGGTATCTGCTCCCTCTTCCAGATCGCACACCTCGAGGATTGCCCAATCCACATCGCCCATGAATCCATAGCGCAATTCCTGTGCCATCTGGCTCAGGTGGATGTCGTTGTATGCAATCTCGCCCATGTTCACATGCTTGCGGAAGTCGGGATTGGTAGTGTAGGGCGCACGGTATTTGATGGCCTGCGCATTGGCAAGGTCACCGTCGGTGCTCTGTCCGGTAGAGGCACCGGTGAAGATGCCCACCTGGAAGGGGCGTCCTGCCTCATGCTCGGCTACTGCTATCTTCGCCAGTTCCTTGGTCACGGCCTTGGCGGCACCCGATGGGGTGAATCCGCTCAGTGCAATGTTCTCTCCATTCTTAATCAATGCCGCTGCTTCTGCGGCAGACAGTCGTGTGTAAGCCATTTTGAATTGATTAGTTTGACTAATGATGCGTGCAAAGGTACTGAAAATCAGCGGTAGCACAAAATAAATGAAACATTCTTTTTTGTCGTTTGCCTTATTTATTGTACTTTTGCACCATTCATTCAGAGAATATGCAGCAATTATTTCTATACAACACGCTCAGCCGCTGCAAGCAGCCGTTTGAGCCTCTGCATGCCCCTAATGTGGGTATGTATGTGTGCGGTCCCACCGTCTATGGCGACCCCCATCTGGGACATGCCCGTCCTGCCATCACCTTTGACATACTGTTCAGGTATCTGAAACACATAGGCTATAAGGTGCGCTACGTGAGGAACATCACCGACGTGGGGCATCTGGAGCACGATGCCGACGAGGGCGATGACAAGATAGCCAAAAAGGCAAGACTGGAACAGCTGGAGCCGATGGAGGTGGCACAGTACTATACCAACCGCTACCACCAGGCAATGGAGGCGCTGGGAGTGCTGCCGCCAAGCATCGAGCCGCATGCCACAGGGCATATCATCGAACAGATAGAACTGGTGAAGCAGATAATGGATCATGGCTATGCCTATGAGAGTCAGGGTTCGGTGTATTTCGACATAGAGAAGTACAACAAAGACCACCACTACGGTGTGCTCTCGGGCAGGAACCTGGATGACGTGATCAACAACAGCAGGGCACTCGACGGTGTGGGCGAGAAGCGCAACCAGGTGGACTTTGCCCTGTGGAAGAAGGCACAGCCCGAACATATTATGCGCTGGCCCAGTCCGTGGAGCGAGGGTTTCCCGGGATGGCACTGCGAGTGTACCGCCATGGGTCGCAAGTACCTGGGAGCGGAGTTCGACATACACGGGGGCGGCATGGATTTGGTGTTCCCCCATCATGAGTGTGAGATTGCACAGGCTGTGGCATCACAGGGGCACCGCATGGTGAAATACTGGATGCACAACAATATGATAACCATCAACGGACAGAAGATGG
>CALZXH010000112.1 GCA_945830055.1 uncultured Prevotella sp. | reverse complement strand
ATCTTGCATACGGCACTGTTGGAAGCCTTGCGCAACTGCTCTTCAGGAATACCTACTGCATCAGGCATCTTGCCGCCATACTGGTTGATCATGTCAACATACTCCTGGGGAACAGAAGAAGAACCGTGAAGCACAATGGGGAATCCGGGGAGTTTCTTCATAATCTCATCCAGCACGTCGAATGCCAATGGAGGAGGAACCAATTTGCCGGTCTTGGGGTCACGGGTGCACTGTTCTGGAGTGAACTTGTAAGCTCCATGACTTGTACCGATAGAGATAGCCAGTGAGTCAACACCAGTACGGCTCACAAAATCAATCACCTCTTCAGGTTTGGTATAGTGGCTCTCTGCAGCGCTCACTTCATCTTCTACACCGGCCAATACTCCCAACTCGCCCTCTACGGTAACATCAAACTGATGAGCATATTCTACCACTTTCTTGGTAAGTGCGATATTCTCTTCGTAGGGAAGGCTTGAGCCATCGATCATCACAGAAGAGAAGCCCATATCCACACAACTCTTGCAGAGTTCAAAGCTGTCACCATGATCCAGATGAAGTGCTATCTCAGGATGCTCGCAGCCCAATTCCTTGGCATAAGCCACGGCACCCTGTGCCATATACTGCAGTAAAGTCTGGTTGGCATAATTGCGGGCGCCCTTGGACACCTGCAAGATAACGGGTGACTTCAAGTCAGAAGAAGCCTTGACAATAGCCTGCAACTGCTCCATGTTGTTAAAATTGAATGCGGGCACAGCATATCCGCCGTTGATTGCGCGCTTGAACATCTCCTTGGTATTTACCAAGCCCAATGATTTGTAACTTACCATAATCTATAATTATTTTTGATGTTAATTGATAAATCCTTTACCTTGTCAGCACAACTTCTGCTGCTGCAATGACTCCACAAAGTTACGATTTTCTTTTTGCCTACCCAAAGTTTTGTTTCTATTTTACACTCTTTTTTTACACTTTTCATATATCCGTCTATAGAAAAGTACACGTTTGTCACTCTTTTGCAAAATACACCTTACAACTGGAACTGTAGCCATAAAAAAGAATGCCACCACTCATCAACGAGCAGCGGCACTCAAGCCTATGTTAAACTAAAAATCCTTCAATTTTAGTGTTACATTTCAAAATAAGAAAGTTTAGGGAGCCTCACGGCGACCTTGTTATCCACATTCAAACTTTCTTTTTACCAATAACTAAAAACCTAAAACTATAAATATACTACTAACCTAAAACAATCTTATTAACCTTTTGACGATGCAAAGTTAGTCATTCATCCTCACCTCGCCATGAACTATGCAAGAAATCATACTAAAAAATGCGATATTCTTGATATAAATCAATGGTTGTGTGCGCACACACCCTCATTTTTCATCATTTCAGCTCTTTTTAGTATTCATCCTTGTCGCTCTTTTGCTCCCACATTTCAAATGCCTTTTTGGCTTCTTCAGGCAGGAGCAGTTCCATCTGTTTTTGTCTCCGCTCTACAGGCAGGTCAAGTTCCCGGTAGATAAAGTCGTCATCAAAGCCGATGGCTGCCGCATCCTTCCGGTCATTGGCATAATATATCTTGTCCAGATGCGCCCAATAGATGGCGCCCAGACACATGGGGCAGGGCTCGCACGAGGTATAAATCTCGCAACCCTCCAGGTTAAAAGTGCCCAGTTTGCGACACGCCTCCCGGATACAGTTCACCTCGGCATGAGCGGTAGGATCGCAATGGGGCACCACATGATTGGACGCCTCGGCTATCAATTCGCCTTCTCGTGCTATTACCGCTCCAAAAGGCCCTCCGCCCTCTGCCACGCTCTGCTCGGCCAATCGGATGGCTCTGCGCATCAGTTCTTCGTTGGTCATCTTCATATTATTATTCTATTTATAACACACTTGTCTTGCTCCTGTCATTATCCCATGACAGTTCTCTCCTGCAAATTTAGCGATTCCTGCGGTTTTTCCATTTAGCCTACACATTTTTTTCCTTTTCTTAACTACATAAACGGCAGAAATGAGTACCTTTGTATGCAAAGGAAACACCAATTATGAGAGTACTGATAGTAAGCACAAGCGACAAGACAGGAGGAGCGGCCGTGGCAGCCTACCGACTGATGGAGGCACTGAACAACAACGGGGTAAAGGCAAGGATGCTGGTACGCAAGAAAGACACCGACAACATCTCGGTGGAAGAGCTGGGCCACGGCATCATGGGCAGGCGCCACTTCCTGTGGGAACGACTCATCATCTACCTTAACCGCAAGTTCAACCGTGACCATCTGTTTGAGATAGACATCGCCAACAGCGGTACAAACATCACGAAGACTAAGGCTTTCCAAGACGCTGACATCATCCACCTGCATTGGATAAACCAGGGAATGCTATCGCTTCACGACATCAGAAAGATACTCGACAGCGGAAAACCGGTGGTGTGGACCATGCACGACATATGGCCCGCCACAGCCCTCTGCCACTACAGCAACGGCTGCAACCGGTACAAGGGGCAATGCAAGGAGTGCAAACTGCTGCCTGGAGGGGGAGGCGAAAACGACCTCTCTGCCAAGGTATGGAGGCGCAAGCAGGCGATGCTCAACGGACATGCTATCTCATACGTTGCGTGTAGCAAATGGCTGGCAGCAGAAGCCAAGCAGAGCGCATTGCTGACGGGACAACACATCTACTCCATTCCTAACACCATCGACACACACGTATTCAGACCCACCGGAAAAAGCGAAGCCAGAAAGGCATTCGGACTACCCCAAGACAAGCGGATAATCCTGTTCTGTGCACAGAAAGTGACCGACAAGCGCAAGGGAATGGACTATCTGGCAGAGGCGCTGAACATCATGGTACAGCAGCAACCCCAACTCAAAGAAGAAGCCGTGGTGGCTGTCATGGGCGGACATGCAGAGGATATCGCCCCATTGCTACCTATAGAGGTGATGCCATTGGGATATATCACCGATGACAAGCAGATTGTAGAGACATACAACACTGCTGACGTTTTTGTACTGCCTTCGGTGGAAGACAACCTGCCTAACACCATCATGGAAGCCATGGCATGTGGCGTACCCTGTGTGGGATTCAAGACAGGAGGCATACCAGAGATGATAGACCACATGAAAAACGGATATGTAGCCAACTATCGCGACGCCGCATCGCTGGCGCAGGGAATACTATGGACACTTCAACATGCCACAGATACCGGCCTCGCAGAACAGGCTGTAAAGAAAGTGGTAACTACCTATTCACAGACAGCCGTGGCACTACGCTATATCGAGGTTTATAACCAGGCGCTGGCTTTCAAGCATTACAGTATATGATTACCTTCTCCATCGTCACTATCACTTTCAATGCCGCAGCGTGC
>CALZXH010000111.1 GCA_945830055.1 uncultured Prevotella sp. | reverse complement strand
GATGCACCGGCAAGTCCGGTACCGACCACAATCACGTCGAGTTTCAGTTTATTCTTGGGGTTCACCAAGCGCTGGTGAGCCTTATAATTGGTCCATTTCTCTGCTACAGGACCTTCGGGTATTCTGGAATTTAATGTCTTAGCCATAATTGTATATTCATTTAAATTGTACTAAAATAGCGTTGATGCTTAGCAGCACGCACCGCAACTACCGCAGCCAGAGGTGAAAGCGAAATAAAGAACCACCACCAGGAAGCCCAACATCAACAGGGTGGTATAGGCGATGCCTATTACCTTCCAGCGGCAGAACCACACCTTGCCGCTCCAGCCAAGGGTCTGCATAGCACTCCAGAAACCATGGGAGAGGTGGAACCAGATGGCAGCCAGCCACACGATGTAAAGCACTACAAACACCGGACAAGAGAAGGTGTCCTGGATGTAAGCGTAACCATCAGCGGGATCGTGGGGCACAATCATGCCTGTGAGTTCGGCAAACATCATGTTGTACCAGAAGTTAAACAGGTGCAACAACAGTCCCAGCACCACAATGAGTCCCAGCACCAGCATGTTTTGCGATGCCCACTCCACCTTGGCAGGTTTGGCGGTCACCTCATAGCGAGCCTCACCACGGGCACGACGGTTCTGCGCCGTGAGGATGAAAGCATACACGATGTGTACCACTGCCAGGGCAGCCAGTCCTAAGGTTGCAACTAAGGCGTACCAGTTGGCACCCAAGAATTCACAAATCATGTTGTAGCCTTCTTCCGAGAACAGCGCCACCAGGTTCATCGACATGTGGAATGTCAAGAACAATATCAGCGCAACACCGGTTACAGCCATCAACACTTTTCTTCCAATTGATGAATTTAATAACCACATAAATGATTGAGAATTAATAATTTATAATTTTATTGATAAATAATTCCCCAAATGCGGAGCATACCTCATCCTCTCGTCAGCAGAGAGAGCCTCAGCACACCCGGCGTTAGTTAGTGAATAAAAATAATGTGTTAACACGAAACGTTCTGTCCGCAAAATTACTATAATTTGGCGATACACCAAAGGAAAAGAGGGCAAAAATGTCAGATGGAAAGTGTTTTTTATCGTCAATTTTAGGTAGTTCAGTTGTCCGTATTCCTCATTTTTTATACATTTGCAACATCACACCCAATGAATATTGACTTCATACCATGAATTTATTCAGTAAACTTCCCCGGTCTTTCAAACCGCTCTGCTGCATTTTTGCCTTATGTAGCTCTATGACAGTATGGGCCGACAGAACCATCATTGCCGATACCGCCTTGCTGCAGCAATGGCTGGCAATGCCCGGACAATTCCATCCTTTGCCCACCGCCTCGCAAGATACATGGAGACAAGCGGTTCCACAGGCTATACGCACCCAGTATATCCTCAGCGCACAGTATTACAGCGGCAAGCCTTGGCCTTCGCTCCCCCTGTCACTATTTGCCGAGTTCAAGCGCACGGGCGAACGCGCTTCGTTTGAACAGGCGTCATTTGCCAAACGGCGCCAACTGGCGATGCTGGCAATGGGAGCGGTAATGCAAGGCGGCGGACCGCTGGTGAAGGATGTGGCTGACGGACTGTGGAGCCTGATGGACGAAACCTGGTGGGGAGTACCTGCACATTACAAGCACAACGTTCCCTTGGCAGGCGACCAGACAGTGGATCTGTTCAACGCCGAAACAGCATCATTGGTAGCATGGACTACCTACATGCTGCGCTCCCAATTGGACAGTATCTCACCAGAGATAGCACAGAAAGTTGGACGAGAACTGCAACGACGCATTCTGCAACCGGCTCTGAAACAGCGCTACTGGTGGAAGACAGCGGGTATGAACTGGAACCCTTGGATATGCTCCAACTGGCTCACCTGCGTACTCCTTTTTGAGAACGACAGAGACCGACAACTGATGGCAGTAAAACAGATAATGGCTGCCATGCAAGCATTTGTGGATGCCTATCCTGCCGATGGCGGATGCGACGAGGGTGCCGACTACTGGGACCGTGCCGCTGCATCGCTCTACGAGTGTCTGCGACTGCTCTCACTTGCCACCAAAGGGCATATCAACCATGCAGACAATCCCAAGATACGTGCCATGATGGCGTATGCCTATCACTCATATATTGAAAACGGCTACTGCGTGAACTTTGCCGATGCACACAAGAACCGCATGCCGCAACAACTTAACGTGATTCTGCCCATGGCACAATATTTTGCCGATGACACGCTCAAGGGGTTTGCAGCCTATATTGCGGAACACAAGCAATGGAAACAGCGGGTAGCAGAGACTTTTCTGCGAAGTGGCAACTATCCCACTTTGGGACGAGAACTGTTTTTCGCTCTGCAATGCGCCGACCTGTTTTCCATCACCCCTCGCGAGCCGCTATTGCCCGATGTGTGGTTACCCCAGCTGCAGGTGATGACCGCCAGGCGCGGTCCACTCTTTTTAGCAGTCAAGGGAGGGCACAACGACGAAAGCCACAACCACAACGATGTGGGCAGTTTCATTATCTATGCCCACGGCAAACCGGTATTGGTAGATGCAGGAGTAGGCACCTATACAGCAACTACCTTCAGCAAGCAGCGCTACTCTATCTGGACCATGCAGTCGCAATACCACAACCTACCCCAGGTCAATGGCTTTGACCAGCGTGAGGGGCGCAACTATGCTGCCAAGAATGTGAAATATTCTCCTGGCCATATCAGTATGGATCTCGCAAACACATATCCTACCGAGGCAGGTATCAGCAAATGGGTACGCTCGATAGAAATATCTGAGACAAAACGGGAAAAACAGGCGCAAGTAGTCATCAAGGACAAATATGCGCTGGACTCTCTTATCGCCCCCACGCGCTGGATGCTTTTAGCAGCTGTGCAACCGCAATGCACTGAGCCGGGCAAGATTATAATAGGTTCCTGCACCCTGCACTATCATCCCGGCCTCAACGCCACCATAGAACCCCTGGAGTCTGTGATGGACTCTCATCTAAAATCGATGTGGCAGGAGGGACTGTATCGGGTTATCCTCACAAATGACGACCCCCGATTGACAAGTCTGGAATTACGGATTTCGGGCAAGGAGTGACGGACTACGGACTCAATGACCCGGTGTGCGCCATCGCTTCAGCATGGGTAGCATATTATGCAGCATGGCCTCATACTCTTCCTTGGTCATCGGCTTGGGCATGAACTTGTTTACCTCGTCAATGAATTTCAGACAATGCTTTATCATGCCTTCCATGGTAAATGGCGGTTTGAACTCCCCATCCTTATAGCAATACTTGCAGTAGTCAAAATTGGTGGTTCCATCGGCATTGGTGCCACAAACATGTGCTGTAAGGGGCATTCC
>CALZXH010000110.1 GCA_945830055.1 uncultured Prevotella sp. | reverse complement strand
TCGCCATCATCATCGTGGCAGCCGACGACAGCGTGATGCCTACCACCAAGGAGGCAATCGCCCATGCACAGGCAGCCAACGTACCTATGGTGTTCGCCATCAACAAGATAGACAAGCCCGGAGCCAACCCCGACAAGATACGTGAAGACCTCTCGCAGATGAACCTGCTGGTGGAAGAGTGGGGCGGCAAGTACCAGTGCCAGGAAATCTCCGCCAAGAAAGGCATCGGCGTGGATGACCTGCTCGAGAAGGTGCTGCTCGAGGCTGAGATGCTCGACCTGAAAGCCAACCCCAACCGCAAGGCCACGGGAAGCATCATCGAGTCGTCGCTTGACAAGGGCCGCGGATTCGTGTCCACCGTGCTCGTGAGCAACGGAACCCTGAAGGTGGGCGACGTGGTGGTGGCAGGAACCAGCTACGGCAGAATCAAGGCGATGTTCAACGAGCGCAACCAGCGCATGGAGAAGGCCGGACCTGCCGAGCCCGCCATCATCCTGGGACTCAACGGAGCACCTACCGCAGGCGACTCGTTCCATGTGATGGAGACCGAGCAGGAGGCACGCGAGATAGCCAACAAGCGCCTGCAGCTGCAGCGCGAACAGGGCCTGCGCACACAGACCCGTCTTACCCTGGCGGATATCAGTCACCGCATCGCCCTGGGCTCGTTCAAGGAGCTGAACCTCATCGTCAAGGGCGATACCGACGGAAGTATCGAGGCGCTGAGCGACTCCTTCATCCGCATGTCCACCGAGAAGATCAAGGTGAACGTGATACACAAGGCGGTGGGACAGATCTCGGAGAACGATGTGCAGTTGGCAGACGCTTCGGATGCCATCATCGTGGGCTTCCAGGTGCGCCCCTCGACAGCCGCCCGCAAACTGGCAGACAACGAGGGTGTGGAAATCAACACCTATTCCATCATCTACGACGCCATCGAGGATATCAAGTCGGCGATGGAAGGTATGCTTGACAAGGTGAAGAAAGAGGTGGTGACCGGACAGGTAGAGGTGCGCGAGGTGTACAAGATCTCCAAGGTGGGTACCGTGGCGGGAGCCATGGTCACCGAGGGCAAGGTGCACCGTTCGGACAAGGCACGCCTGGTACGCGACGGTATCGTGGTACACACGGGCGAGATCAACGCCCTGAAGCGCTACAAGGACGATGTGAAGGAGGTGGCAACCAACTTCGAGTGTGGTATCAGTCTGGTCAACTTCAACGACATCCAGCAGGGCGACATCATCGAGACCTTTACCGAGATAGAGGTACAGCAGAAGCTCTAAATATCGTGAGTTCGCTGGTCAGTATAAATACAAGCCTCCTCATTCTGAGGGGGCTTTATTGTGCGCCCTGGCTGCCTGCTGCTACTGATTTGTGCGCCCTGGCTACCTGATTTGTGCGCCCTGGCTGCCTGCTACTGATTTGTGCGCCCTGTCTGCCTGCTGCTACTGATTTGTGCGCCCTGTCTGCCTGCTGCTGATTTGTGCGCCCTGAAAGGGCAGCCTGCGCCTAGCCCAGGGCAGAATGGAGCGAAGCGGAATGACACCCTGGGTTATGTGGCAGCGACAATACGGGCTGTAAGCCCAAAAGCGTTCATACACAGGCATATAATTAACGCTTTTGCCCTTACAGGGCGTACCAGATTGCACACGATAAAACCCAGGGCGTTGCCCTGGGCTATGCGCAGGCTGCCCTTTCAGGGCGCACAAATCATCAGCAGGCAGTCAGTGCGCACAAATCAGCGGCAAGCAGGCAACAATCATTCGAATTCGTCGAGCGTGTATTAAATAAGGTTAATTCTTATTAAATATTTCCTTGCTCTACATATATGAATAAAGGAAAATCAGTAACTTTGCAGTCCGATTATTTCAGGGGGAAGACTTAGAGCCCCCGTGGTGAGCGTGTTAATAGTGGTGTCATAGGCCGGGCATCATGGTTAGTGAATCGCCGCCAAGAAAAGAAGTAAATGTTTTTTAGTAGTAATTTTTAAAATTGAAATGAACACTTTAAGTTACAAGACTATTTCCGTTAACAAGGAAACAGCAAAGAAAGAGTGGGTGGTTATCGACGCCACAGACCAAGTTGTTGGTCGCCTTTGCTCCAAAGTGGCAAAGCTGATTCGTGGAAAGTACAAGCCCTCCTTCACTCCTCACGTGGATTGTGGTGACAATGTTATCATCATCAACGCCGCCAAGGTGAAGTTCACCGGCAAGAAGGAAACCGACAAGGTATATACCCGTTATACCGGTTATCCCGGCGGTCAGCGCTTTACCTCTCCTGCATTGCTCCGTCAGCAGAAGAACGGTGTAGAGAAAATGTTGCGCCATGCAGTTAAAGGCATGCTGCCCAAAGGTCCTCTTGGACGTAGCCTGTTGAACAACCTCTACATCTACGAGGGTACAGAGCACAAGCACGAGGCACAGCAGCCCAAAACCATAGATATCAATCAGTACAAATAATTCATAGAAGAATGGAAATAGTTAATGCAATAGGTCGCCGCAAGAGCGCCGTAGCCCGCGTTTACCTGACCGAGGGAACCGGTAAGATTACCATCAACAAAAAGGACTTGTCCGTATATTTCCCCTCTGCTATCCTGCAGTATGTAGTTAAGCAACCCCTCCAGTTGCTCGAAGTGGCAGAGAAATATGACATCAAAGCCAACCTCGACGGTGGCGGTTACACCGGACAGAGCCAGGCCTTGCGTCTCGCTATCGCCCGCGCACTGGTGAAGGTGAACGAGGAAGACAAGAAGAGCCTGAAGGACCAGGGATTCCTGACCCGCGACTCTCGTGAGGTTGAGCGTAAGAAGCCGGGTCGTCCCAAGGCACGCCGTCGCTTCCAGTTCAGCAAGCGTTAATATGCGCCCCTGTGCCTGTCGTACCTTATGTATGTACCCTGTACACTATATTATATATACGGCTATGGCGCAGCGAAGCATCGTTTAGTATCTAAACCGGCGGGACTCGGCGCTATCGATTACCCTCCGGCTGATTCTAACCCAAGAATTAAAAAAGAAAGTAAACAACAATTTAAACAAGAAAGACAATGTCAAGAACAAATTTTGATATGTTGCTCCAGGCAGGTTGCCACTTCGGTCACCTGCGCCGCAAGTGGAACCCCGCAATGGCTCCCTACATCTATACCGAACGTAACGGTATCCACATCATCGACCTGCACAAGACAGTAGAGAAAATCGACGAGGCAGCCGACGCTTTGAAGCAGATTGCCAAGTCGGGCAAGAAGATTCTGTTTGTCGCTACTAAAAAACAGACAAAGGACGTGATTGCCGAGAAGGCAACAAGCGTAAACATGCCCTACGTGATAGAGCGCTGGCCGGGCGGTATGCTCACCAACTTCCCCACTATCCGCAAGGCTGTGAAGAAAA
>CALZXH010000109.1 GCA_945830055.1 uncultured Prevotella sp. | reverse complement strand
TAGGTAAGAATATGTTCAATGGTGTCTTTGGTCGTTGTCCCTTTGAACATAGAAGTCAGGGCTTCATCCTGTTCGTTCAGCTGTTGCAGCATCAGGCGTAACTGTTCTCCGTCTTTGGGCATGAAGTCGGCTTGTCCTTTGGTGAGCAGGCTTTTGCTTTCACGAATATCGTAAATCTCCTGCGCTATGAGTTCAGCCATCTTGGCAGTACTTCCTGCCGAGAGGATATCTGCATTGAGCAGGTCTTTGGGGTTGATAGGCTCTTTCCTTTTGTTGGGTACAAAACCCTTGGGCTGAGTGAGGGTAGAGGGCTGGGCGTTGATAGCCTGCAGAATGCCGTCATCGCCGATTACCATATTGGATGCGCTGCTCTTGGCATTGAGCTTTACGGCAAAGCATTTCGTGGTATCTGGCTGTGCAAATGAGGTAAGTCCCAGCGAGAGGACACGGTGCGAGGTTTCGCTGTTTTCCTTTACGTCCTGTAAGTTCAGATGCTTCCGTGCGTACTGTGACAATTCGCCTGGGGTATAGGTGGTCTTTTCTATCAGTACGCTGATACGCAAGGCAGTCTTGGGAAGGTAATAAACGGCGCCCTCGGTAGTCTGTCCTGGGCGGTACTTGCTTATCATTGTCTGTGCACTTGTCGATGTGAAGAGCATCAGTGAGGTTCCAAAAACTAACGTTTTTATCATGGTCTGTCGTGTTGTCGGAATATGATGGTTTAGTCTTTTTTGTACAGTATTTTGAATGCGGCAGGCAGATAGTGGATGATGTCAGAAGCCGTGACGCTTTCCATTCCCAGTTCTTCTGCCGCCAGGTCGCCTGCCAGTCCGTGCAGATACACGGCTACCATGCAGGCGTTGCTGTTCTTGTATCCCCGTGCCAGCAGTGCCGTGAGAATGCCCGTTAGCACATCTCCGCTTCCTGCCGTAGCCATTCCCGCATTTCCTGTGGTGTTGAACCTTACCTTACCGTCGGGCATGCAGATGGCGGTATGATGTCCTTTCAGAATGATGTAACCATGCAGCTTCTTTGCCATATTGATGGCTTTTGCCAGTCGCTCATAGCTGTCGCTGCTCTGTCCTGCCAGGCGGTCAAACTCCTTGACATGGGGAGTCATGATGATGTCCTTGGGCAACTGCTGTATCCATGCCCTGTGGTTTGCCAGAATGTTCAGCGCATCGGCGTCCGCCACGATGGGGCATTGTGTGCGCCTCAGTTGGGCAATCAGAGCAATCGAGGTCTGTTCGTTGGTACCCAAGCCCGGTCCTATTCCCATGGCGTTGAAATCCTCCGTGTCCACAGGCTCTGTGAAGGTGGTTTCTTCCTGGTCCAGTTGTATCACCGCTTCGGGCACAGCCATCTGCAGTATCATGTTGTTGCGTTTGGGACAGTGTACCGTCACCTTTCCCACGCCCGAGCGTAGGCAGGCTTTGGCGGCCAGTATGGCTGCGCCTCCCATGCCGTAGCTTCCTGCCACCAGTAAGGCATGTCCCATCGTTCCTTTATGTGCAAAGGGGCTTCGGGGCAGCATCATCTGTTGTATCTCCGTCTTTTCGATAGTGGAGAAATTCGCTTCCATCTGTTCCATTCCTTCAGCACTCAACTTGATGTCGAGTGTTTCCAGTTGTCCGATAAAAGTCTGGTTTTCAGGAAAGAAGAACGAAAGTTTGGGTTGTTGCAGGGTAAAGGTGTAGTCCGCCCGTATGATGTTTGCCCTCACATTATAGGTGTTGTCCTCTGTCATGAGTCCTGAGGGCACATCAATACTCACCACTTGTGCCGGTGAGGCGTTGATGTATTTCACCAAAGAGGCAAAACCGCCAGCCAAAGGTTTGCTCAGACCAGAACCGAACAGACCGTCAATCACCAGCATATCGCGCTGTAGTTGTGGCGGGTCAAACTCCTGTGTCACTTCGGTGAAGGCTTCAATCTTCTTGCATTCCATGATGCGCTGTCTGTTGATGGCGCAGTCGGCGGAGAGTTTTCCGCTGATGTTAAAAAGGAATACCTGTACCCTATATCCCAGTTCTGCCAGCAGGCGTGCCACAGCAAGCGTGTCGCCGCCGTTGTTACCTGGACCGGCAAAAGCCACAATGGGTGTAGAGGAATGCCATTTGGCAGTAATGGCTCGCACTATTGCCTTGGCAGCCCGTTCCATCAGGTTGATCGACTCAATGGGCTCATGGGTGATGGTGTAATTGTCTAATTCCTTTATCTGGTGACTTGCGAAGATTTTCATCACTGCAAAAATAGCGATAATCCATTGAACAGCAAAATATTTGCATATTAAATTTTTGGTAGCCCGAAATTTTGCATTACCTTTGCACGCAAAGAACAATTAACATAATCATGAAAGAATTGCAGTTAAAATATGGTTGTAATCCCAACCAAAAGCCCTCGCGCATTTACATGACCGAGGGAGAGTTGCCCATTGAAGTGCTTAACGGACGTCCGGGATACATTAACTTTCTCGATGCTTTCAACTCCTGGCAGTTGGTCAAGGAACTCAAAGAGGCTACCGGATTGCCGGCTGCTGCTTCGTTCAAGCATGTCTCGCCTGCAGGTGCTGCCGTGGGGCTGCCCCTGAGCGACACGCTGAAGAAAGTGTACTTTGTGGATGACCTCGGTGTGGAACTTTCGCCCATTGCGTGTGCGTATGCTCGTGCCCGTGGTGCCGACCGTATGAGTTCGTATGGTGACTTTGTGGCTCTGAGCGATACCTGCGATGTAGCCACTGCCTTGCTGATAAAGCGTGAGGTGAGCGACGGAGTCATTGCACCCGACTATACCCCCGAGGCACTGGAGATACTGAAAGAGAAACGCAAGGGTACCTACAATGTAATCAAGATGGATGTGGACTATGTGCCCGAAGCCATAGAGCGCAAGCAGGTATATGGCATCACCTTTGAGCAGGGTAGAAACGAGGTGAAACTCAACGATGAGGCTCTCTTTGCCAATATGCCTACGCAAAACAAGACTTTCAGCGAGGAGGCAAAGCGTGACCTGATGATTGCCCTTATCACCTTGAAATACACACAGAGCAACTCGGTGTGCTATGTGAAGGACGGGCAGGCTATAGGTATCGGTGCCGGACAGCAGAGCCGTATCCACTGTACCCGTTTGGCCGGTAACAAAGCCGATATATGGTGGCTTCGCCAGCATCCCAAGGTGATGAACCTTCCCTTTGTTGACAAGATTCGCCGTGCCGATAGAGACAATACCATCGACGTGTATATCTCAGATGATTATGAGGATGTGCTGGCAGAGGGTACCTGGCAGATGTTCTTCAAGGAGAAACCCGAACCGCTGACACGTGAAGAGAAAAAGGCTTGGATAGCGCAGAATACTGCCGTATCGTTGGGTAGCGATGCTTTCTTCCCCTTCGGCGACAACATTGAGCGTGCCCACAAGAGCGGTGTGCAGTATATTGCCCAGGCAGGCGGTTCTGTGCGTGATGACAACGTGATTGAAACATGTGACAAGTACGGCATTGCCATGGCATTCACGGGAGTCCGCCTGTTCCATCATTGATAGGGCATAATCGTGTTGCCATTCTTTTTTCATACCCACCAAATACCCATCAGATGAACAACGACGATTTCAGCGCTATTCTTGAACATGGCATCAACTTTGGCAAGGGCGGACAAAAGTCCAAAGAAAATGACGGCAAGGTGAAGACCAAAGCCAAGAAGAAGAAATACATTACAGGGGCTCATGGGAGCGGTTCGGCACGACAGAAAGCCAAATACCGTGAACAGCGGGCGAATAGACACAAGTAGTATATATACAAGTGATAAATTCTTACTATCTAAATACTATATTTATTCACTAAAACGAAATGAGATGAAGAAATGTTTTACCTTATTGACACTGGCGCTGTTGCTCATTGTGGGCAGTGCTAATGCACAAGTGCGCAAGACTTGGGACTTTACCAAGGGCGTA
>CALZXH010000108.1 GCA_945830055.1 uncultured Prevotella sp. | reverse complement strand
AATATGACTCTCTGGCCATCATGCTCGAAGAGGCTTATCCCAACAGCGTGGTGAACAGGGCGTTGGATATGGACCCCTATGCAGGTCTCCATCAGAACATTGACCAAACTGTGCCCACCTACAAGTATGGTGCAACGCAGGTGGTGCAGCTTGTTGATCAGGTGATTCCCTCTGAAGCAACCTTCACCCTGAAGGCCGATTGGGAAGACAAGACCACCGAGAACAAGATTCTTGTGGAAGCCACTACCACCCTTGGCCTCACCCGTATGGCTGCCAACTATGCCATCGGCTTTGTGCTGCTGGAGGACGGCATGACCGGCACAACTGAAGATTGGATGCAGTCCAACTTCTATGCTCAGGAATACATCGAGTGGTATTATCAGAAATACGGCAAGTATTATCCCAGCATTTACTATTCTGACACCGACATGCAGGAGTTCCGCACCGGATCAGCTGCCATGAACCTCACCTACGACCACGTGGCAGTGGCTGCATGGAACCCCACCTGGGGATACGACGGCAGTGTGGATGCTCTGATTTTCGAAGATGAACCTATGACCTATAAGAAGACTCTTGACATCTCTGCCAACAAGCTGATTCAGGACAAGGGCAAGCTCTCTTTGGTGGCTATCCTTATCAACCGCAACAACCACATGGTGGTCAATGCAGCTCAGTGTACTCTCGTAGGCACTTCAGGCATCGAGAGTGTGAACACTGCTGCAGCCAACAGCAAGGTGGCTTACAACGTGTCTCTCAACGGCACCCGTCTGCAGGCTCCTGTAAAGGGCATCAACATCCAGAAGATGACCGACGGCACCGTGAAGAAGGTGGTGGTGAAGTAATCATCGACAACGAAACCGTTGATACATATAAGGGTTGTGCTTTCAAGGCACAGCCCTTTTTACACCTTACAGATTATGTTATATCCATTCAAATTGACTGAACAATGAAAAGATTCTTATGCAGATGCTTGGCGATGCCGCTGATGCTTGCCCTGATGGTGGCGAGTGCCTTTGCGCAGAGCCAGATGCCGCCCATCCCCATCGACAAGGATGTGCGCATCGGAAAACTGGACAACGGACTGACCTATTACATCCGTCACAACAACTGGCCTGAAAACAGAGCCGAGTTCTACATCGCGCAGCGTGTGGGATCCATCCAAGAGGACGAGAACCAGCGCGGACTGGCCCACTTTTTGGAGCACATGTGCTTCAACGGCACCCAGAACTTCCCTGGCGACTCCATCCTGCGCTATTGCGAGAGCATCGGCGTGAAGTTTGGTACCGACCTCAATGCCTATACCAGCACCGACCGCACGGTGTATAACATCAGCAATGTGCCCACTGGCAATGTCAACGCCCTCGACTCTTGTCTGCTCATCCTGCATGACTGGGCTGACGGTCTGCTGCTCGAACCGAAGGAGATTGACAAGGAGCGTGGCGTGATTCACGAGGAGTGGCGACTGCGTACCAGTCCGGTGATGCGTATGCTTTACCGTTGTCTGCCTACCCTCTATCCGGGGTCTAAGTACGGCGAACGTCTGCCCATCGGACTGATGAGCGTTGTCGATAATTTTGAGTATCAGGCTTTGCGTGACTATTATGAGAAATGGTACCGTCCTGACAACCAGGCCATCATTGTGGTGGGCGATGTGGATGTGGACCGCACCGAGGCGCAAATAAAAAAGATGTTCTCGGGTATCGTGATGCCTGAAAATCCTGCTCCCGTGGTGCGTGAGGCTGTGCCTGACAACAGCGAGATAATCGTGGTGGTGGAGAAGGACAAGGAGTTGGGGGCCAATGGTCTTGACCTCTACTTCAAACGTGATGCCGTGGAACCTGCACAGAAGGCCAACATGGATTATTTAGTAGTGGATATGGTCGCCTCTGCCTGCCGCAGCATGTTCAACGAGCGTATGCAGGATATGGTGAAGCAGGCTGACTGTCCCTTCGTGGATATCTATGTGGGCAACGGTAATTTCCTGGTGAGTGATACCAAGGATGCCTTTAGCGTGTCTGTTACTCCGAAAGACGGTTTGACTGAACAGGCTTTGGCTGCTGCCTACCGTGAGGCTTTGCGCGCTTCGCAGTTCGGTTTTACTGCCACTGAATACAACCGCTACAAGCAGCGGTTGAACAGTTCGCTCGACAAGCAGTACAGCAACAAGGACAAGCGTACCAACGCTTCATTCTGTGAGGCTTATGCTGACCACTTCTGCGATAACGAACCTATCCCCTCTATCGATGACTACTATCAGGTGATGAAGCAGATTATCCCGGCTATCCCGTTGGAGGCTGTCAACCAGTGCATGGCTGAGATGGTGAGCCGTACTGACACCAATGTGGTGGTGCTGAGTCTGAATATCGAGAAAGAGGGTGCCGTTTATCCTCAGGTAGAGGCATTGAAGAGTGCCGTGCAGCAGGTGCGCAACGAACAGTTGACTGCCTATGTAGATAATGTGAAGGACGAGCCGCTGATACAGAAACTGCCTAAAGCAGGAAAGATAAAGAGCACTAGGAAGAACGAGGTGCTGGGCTACACCGAACTCACGCTTTCCAACGGTGCCAAGGTGCTGTTGATGAAGACCGACTACAAGAAAGACCAGGTGCTGTTCAATGCTGTGGGACAGGGCGGTTCTTCGCTCTATGGCCCCGATGACTTCATCAACCTGCAGATGTTCAACGCTGTTATCGACCAAAGCGGACTGGGCAACTTCTCGCAGAGCGAGTTGCTCAAGGCTCTGGCAGGAAAGATTGTGAGCATCTCTCCCTCTTTGGATGAACGTAGGGTGAACCTCAGTGGTTCTTCCACTCCTAATGATGTGGAGACACTGCTTCAGCTGGTGTATCTGCACTTTACCAAGATCAACAAGGACCAGGAATCCTTCGACAATCTGATGAAGCAGGAAGAGATATCGCTGAAAAACAAGGCGCTCTCACCCGACCAGGCGTACAACGACTCTCTCTCAGTGACCTTGATGTGCCATAATCCGCGCTTGAAGCCTTTGGAACTTGCCGACCTGGACAAGGTGAACTATGACCGCATCCTGCAGATTGCCAAGGAGCAGTATGCCAATGCAGCGGGCTTCACTTTCAGTTTTGTAGGCAACTATGACGAGCAGACAATCCTGCCGCTTATCGAGCAATATCTTGCCTCACTGCCTGCACAGAAAAAGGTGGTGAAAGGACATGAAGTGGAACAGCTTCCCAAGGGCTTGGTGCTCAATCACTTCACTCGTAAGATGGAAACTCCCAAGGCAATCGGTGCCGTGGTCTGGATTTCAGAAGACATTCCTGCTACCCTCGAAAACAGAATTCGTGCGTCAATACTGGGACAGGTGCTCTCTATGGTCTATATCAAGCAGATACGCGAAGAGGCAAGTGCCGCATACTATGCCGGAGCCAATGCCAGTGTGAATCGCAGAGATGAGAGAAACGTGGCTCAGGTGTTTGCTTACTGTCCCATGAAACCTGAAAAGGGAGAGTTGGCGATGTCTATCATGCGCGATGAGTTGCAGAAGATGGCGGAAACCGTAGATGCCGATATGCTGAACAAGGTGAAGGAATACATATTGAAAGCCCATGCCGACCAGCTGAAAGATAACGGTTATTGGGATACCCGCATCTGGGCAATGTATGAATATGGCCTTGACTATCACACCGGCTTTGACGCACTTGTTCAGGCGCAGACTCCTGCTACCATTGCAGATTTTGCAAAAGAAGTCCTGAAGTCGGGCACAAGGGTAGAAGTAGTGATGATGCCGCAAGAATAGATTTTGAAAGTTCATTTTGAGCAAAGCATTTCGGGTTACGGGTTTTTCATGTCCCGTAACCCGTTTTGTTTGCAACCTGAAAAGCCGGAGTATGTCAACATGCTTTTCCTGCTTGTCATTTCCGGATGCTCATGCCCATATCCTATATAATTAATGTTAGTTCGACGAATTCACATGATTGTTTTGCCATGACTGCTTGCTGATGATTTGTGCTGACTGTTTGCTGATGATTTGTGCTGACTGCTTGCTGATGATTTCTGTGCCATGACTGTTTGCTGATGATTTGTGCTGACTGCTTGCTGATGATTTGTGCTGACTGCTTGCTGATGATTTGTGCGCCCTGAAAGGGCAGCCTGCGCATAGCCCAGGGCAACACCCTGGGTCTTTATCGTGTGGAGCAAAT
>CALZXH010000107.1 GCA_945830055.1 uncultured Prevotella sp. | reverse complement strand
CCGAAATCATGCCATACGGCGGTGAGCATGGGCTTGTTCATGTTGAAATTGATGATGGCACGGGCGGCAGAATCATACTTGAACTGTATGTAGGTCATGTTGCTGTAGCGACGGGTGGCGTGCAGCAGGTTCATGGTACCTTGATATTCCTTATCTTCGGAAACAACGGTATTGGTTGAAATATCGCGCAGCGAGAAGGGGGTAATAGAAGGCGTGGTTTGGGCAAACCTGCCTATATCGAGCAGGGGATATTGCCAGTCCAGATTGTTCACAATATTCTTGACCCCTGCCAGCTGTTTGTCAATATTGCGACGGGTGCACTTGTCCAGAAAGGTGCGGTCGAGCAACGTAAAGGTAGCATTGTCGCCCGTAAGTTTCTTGGCAAGACGTATATTGGCAACCACATCGGGTGTATTGGTAAACCCTGAGAGATTGGGAAACTTGTCCAGAATATCCTCCGCAGGATACAGCACACCGGCAAATATCCAGGGAACATCATGTATTACAGGCAGCGTGATACGCGAGGTGGAATAGGTGGCCTGGTCGCCCACGGTGACAAGATAGTCGATAGGTCCCTTGCGTTGCGCCAGATCCATCAGCATGCGGGCATGCGCCACCTCCGGGTCATGGGCATATTTCTCGCAGTCGAGGTAAAAATAACTCACCTCGGCATTGATGTCGAGTCTTCTCAGTTGGGCTTCAAAGGCTTCACGAAACTCCTTGTAGGCATACTGAGTCTCCTCAAACGAGAACATCACACACACATGCACGCGTGGTCTGAAATAATACGAAGCAATCACAGCCACCAGAGCGGCTATGGCAAATGCCATGGATATAATGACGATAAGTATCCTTTTTTTCTCTCTCATACAGAACAGATATAAGTGGGGGCACATCCCCCCACTTCTTGATTAGCGTTAGACGGGTCAATTGAATATATACCTTACGCCTATCTGCATCTGCCAGCAGCAACTGGTGTTGAGATAGGGGATAAAGGTATGGTCTATCAGTCGGGTCACACCCTCCTTGTCGGTATAGGTGGTCATGTTGTAGATGGGGGTATTGTCGGCATCCACTCCCACACGGGTAAGAGGCTGGGTGGCCACTCCCTCGTATGCCATCTTTCTCACTCCCCACTTGTTGTTGAGCAGGTTGCCTACATTATATATATCCAGCATCACCTGCAGGCGGTTGTTGTTCTTGCCCACCTTGACCTGGAATTCCTGCACCAACTTCAGGTCAAAGCGGTTGAGCCAAGGATTGAAGGCACCGAAGTTCTCGGCATACTTGCCTTTGCGGCTGCTGAGATACTTGTCTTGGTTGACAAATGCCCAGAAGGCTTCGCGCTGCTCTTCTGCCGTGAACACCACATTACCTGATTTCACAATGTCTTTAAACAGCAGTTCGTCTTTTGTGGCAGGCACATAGAGCAGGTCGTTGCCCTTGATGCCGTCGTTGTTCATATCCTGACTGTAGGTGTAGCCGTAAGAGCCCTGCTTCCTGCCCTCGTAGAAAAGCGACACCATGGTAGAAGCATGGTTGCGGGCATAGTTTACCTTGTAACTGGCCGAAGCGATAAGGCGGTGAGGAGATGCGATGTAGCGTGCATTCTGCATCTCCAGATAGTTAAATCCGTTGACCGATGCCTGGTTCTTGCTGTCCCATCCGTCAATCTGGTTGCTGGGCATACTGTTCAGCGTCTTCGACACGGTATAAGTATAGGCTGCCATCAGCCACAAGTTATCCACAGGGTTGGCCTTAAGTTGTGTCATCATACTGGCACTATAGCCCTTGCTGGTGTTGGTCATCACATAGGCAAAACCATTGTCGGTGTGGATGCGCTTGTTGGTGGCTCCGGGATAGAAGATACGGTTGTCGTTGCCGCCAAAATGAGTGGCTTCTATCTTCTCGGTGTCGATATTGGCATCATAGGCGGTGATGGCGTTGATGTCTTTGGCAAAGGTACCTTCTACGGTGAATACAGCATCAAAGGGCAGCGGCAGTTTATAGTCTGCTGCCAAAGTGCTCTTCCACACCTGTGGCATCTTGAAGTTACGGTCAATGGACACCAGGTTGTTCTTGGCACCGGGCTGGGTGGGGAAGTTGCTCTTCAGATTATCGGGCAGACCGGGCACCACTTCTGTAAGTATCTGCTCTGGGGTGCGCACACCTCCTGCCAGGTAAGGCAACACGGCATGATTGCCTGTGAACTGCACCATATTCTGCAGCATACCACTGTTTTCCTGCATCTTGGAGAGATATATCAACGAGAAACGGCCTGTAAAGATGCCCGTTCCTCCGCGTACTATCAGATGGCCGTTGCCCAGCACGTCGTAGTTGAAACCAAAACGGGGCGAGAAGGCGGGGCGGGTCTTGGGCCAGTTGGCGGTATTGAGCTTCTCTCCGTTGAAGTCGAGTTCTGCCACCGAGGGGTTCTCATACCTGTGTTTGGTATATATGGGCAGGTCCATGCGCAAGGCGTAGAGCAGTTGCAAACGGGGATTTACCCTCCACTCGTCCTGTGCATAGAGAGCCCAGCGGCGGTAGCCTACCTCTGCCTTGGGACGGTCGTCTCCGGTAAGGCTGTACGACATGGCAAAGGCTGAAGGAGCAGCCCCGTTGAGGAAATCATCATAGGAGTTGTAGCGGTAATAGCCTGCTCCGTAGCGCATGTAACTGTTGTAGGTGTTCACCGACTCGAACGAGGTTCCCAAGGTGAGGAAGTGCTTTCCCAACAGCATGGTGAAGTTGTCTTCAATGTTCCATGCCCTCTCCTTCACCCCGTTCTTGTAGGCATGCTGGTCATAACCGGCATTAAGGAAGGGACGGTTCACCCCGCCCTCATCGGCCTTTTGTATCTCGATGGTGGGGAATCCGGCATCGCTCTCGCGGTTGTTGGCATTGTTGAAGGTAAAGCCTGCACGCAGCACATTGTTCATATTACGACCGAAACTGCTGTTGAGCTCGGCGGTAAGCGAGTGTACGTTATCCTGACGGCTGTACATCGAACCTGCATAAGTCTGCGAATAGACACTGGCTGGAGTACCCACCAGTCCGCCTCCGCTGACGGCATTGTCTTTCTTCTTGTCGGTAAAGTTATAGCGCAGCATCAGATGATGATGGTCAGAGATGTTATAGTCTATACGTGCCAACAGTCGATATACGTTGTCCTCGCCTCCGTAGTCAGTCCAGGAACCCGGATCCCATCCATACAGGCGGTTCAGGTCGCCGGCAAAACGCGCCATGTCTTCATCCGTGACACGCGACACCAGACTTTCTCCGTCGCCCTTGCCATCGGCAGAGTGGCGCCACTTGTACACAGGATAGGGCGAGTGCTCGTATTCGGCATTGACAAAGAAGAAGAGCCTGTCCTTGATGATGGGGCCTCCGAGCGTCATTCCCCAGATATTTCGCTGCTCGCGCTCACGCTCGCCCAAGTCTTCTCCGTCTATCTTGTTGCCTCTAAGATTCTCGTTCTTGAAATAGGTATAGGCAGAACCCTTGAAAGTGTTGGTTCCCCGTTTGGTCACCATGTTGACAGCAGCGCCGAGAAAATTGCTGTTTTTCACGTCAAAGGCGGAGTGTACTATCTGCACCTCCTCGAGCGCATCCACAGAGATGGGACGGTTATCAGCCGGCAGGCGTCCACGGTCGAGCCCCATGTTGAAGTTGAAGTTGGCACCATCCACGCTATAGTTGTGGGTGGACTGGTCTCTACCTGCAAAGGTATTGCCCATGAAATAGGGAGAAAGACGGGTGATATCGTCAATCCAACGGTCGATGACAGGGATGCTCTCAATGGTTTCAGAGGTGATGTGCTCGGTACTTCCCGTCTTTCTCTGCAGGGCTGCCTTGCCCTCTATCACCACTTCGGCAAGCTCGCTTCCCTCGGGCAGCCGTACGTCGCACTGGTGAACGGCACCCAACTTGAGATGCCCTACTTGCAACACGGTATGTTTGTGGCCCACAAACGATGCTTCCACACGGTAAGGACCTCCTGAGCGCAAGCCCTCAATACGATAAGCTCCCTCGGTATTGGTTACGCCCACGTAACGCGTGCCCGAAGGCATGTGAATGGCGGTAATCACAGCTCCGGGCAGAGTTCCCTCGCTGTCAGTGGCTATACCGCTGATACTGGATGTCGTGACTTGCGCCCTACCGGCTATCGCACAACAGAGAAAAAGAAT
>CALZXH010000106.1 GCA_945830055.1 uncultured Prevotella sp. | reverse complement strand
CTGTCTGTCGAGAAGTAGAGCTGCCATTTGTCGGTCCTGTCTTCATCGGGATACCCTGTTGCTTGTAGATTCATCTATTGACAATATTTCAATGGACTTTTAAGGTGTTTGAGCCGGTTTTTACCTGCTCGATTGTTAAATCTTAAAATTATCGGTAAAAATTTACCGAAGTATTATAATAGTACTCATATTCCATGAATATTTCACGTTTTTTGTATCATCATCCCAAAGGCAAGGGCGCAACTCATCTAAAAAGAGCGGCGGTAATTTGGTGGGATGCAGAAAAATAATGTAACTTTGCAAAAACACAATAAGTACGGTGCTTATGAAATACCCTATAGGAATACAGAGTTTCAATCTGATTAGAGAAGGCGGATATGCTTACGTGGATAAGACCGACTTGGTTTACAGGCTTGTCACAGAAGGAAGAATATATTTTCTGAGCCGTCCGCGGCGGTTCGGTAAGAGTCTGCTGCTCTCTACCCTGAAGTACTATTTCTTGGGTAGGAAAGACCTTTTCAAGGGGCTTGCCATCGATGAGCTGGAGACCGAGTGGCTGGAATATCCCGTGTTCCATTTCTCCTTTGCCTCGTCCAACTACACGCAGCCTGGAACGCTTGACACGGTCATCAACAAGCAGCTCTCTGACTATGAAAAGGTGTATGGCAGAGACCCTGAACTGCACGACTATGCGCTGAGGCTGAAAGACCTGGTAAGGGCTGCGCACGAGAAGACGGGGCGCAGGGCTGTGGTGCTTATCGACGAGTATGACAAGCCCATGCTCGACGTGCTTGAGCTGGACTACCATGTGACCGACAGCACCGGCAACCGGGTGAGTCTTGAAGACTATAACCGCAATGTGCTGAAGGGCTTCTACGGGGTGTTCAAGGATGCGGATGAAGACCTGCAGTTTGTGTTCCTCACGGGTGTGACCAAGTTCTCGCAGGTGAGCGTGTTCAGCGGCTTCAACCAGCCGGACGACATCAGTTTGCAGCGGAGATACGAAGCGCTCTGCGGCATCACCAAAGAAGAACTGCTTACTGTTTTCGACAGTTCCATCAAGGAACTGTCTGAAGACCTTGGCATAAGTACCGAAGAGACGGTGGCACGGCTGACGAAGAAATACGACGGCTATCATTTCGGCGCTAAGATGATCGACATCTTCAATCCGTTCAGCATCCTGAACTGTCTCAACACCTTTGAGTTCAGGGATTTCTGGTTCTCGTCTGGCACCCCGGGCTACCTGATGCGCTTGCTTGCCAGGAACGACGAGCATATCAACGAACTGGTAGGGCGGTATTACGATGCCACGCAGTTTGTTGACTACAAGGCAAATTCCGAGCAGCCTCTGCCGATGATATATCAGAGTGGTTATCTTACAATCAAGGATTTTGACATGAAATGGAACACCTATCTTCTCGACTTTCCCAACGAGGAGGTGCGCACGGGGTTCATCACGATGATAGCCTCCGGGTATTTCAAGCAAGAAGTGACGTCCAAATCCTGGATTATCGATGTGTCACACGCCCTTCGTAAGGGTGACACGGAGAAGGTGGAGAATTACATGACTTCTCTTCTGTCCTCGGTGTCCTACCGCATGCAGCGCAAGGAGAACCCGATGGAGTGTGAGCGTTATTTCCAATATACGTTCTATCTCATTATCCAGATGATAGGTTTCTACAACGCTACCGTGGAGAAGGAGACGAGTGAAGGCAGGATAGACTGTGTGATAGAGTGCCCGGAATATGTCTATGTCATAGAGTTCAAACTTGACGGCAGTGCCGAAGAAGCCCTGCAGCAGATAGAGACCAAGGGCTATGCCCAGCCCTATGCCGCCGACCCCCGTCAGGTGATAGCCATAGGCATCAACTTCTCTTCAGAGAAAGGTACCATCGACGGGTTTGAGCTCCGGAAGGTGGAGCAGTAACGCGCACATTATATTATTATATATAGAGAAAAGGCTGTAACGTAATGGAAGGATTACGTTACAGCCTTTTCAAATGGTGTCAGCAGTTAGCCGAAAATGATATAGAATGTACGTTCGGCTTTGGTTTTCCCGTCAGGCGACAAGATGGTGATTTTCACCTCGTGAGGCATTCCGTCCATCAGGTCAGCAACATCGGTGAAACGAATGACATACGAGTTCATCATGGCTCCGGTTACAGGAAGACTTTCCAATGTAACTCCGGTAAAAGAGGATGATGCAGTCAAGAATGTTCCACCTGTATAATCAGACATTTTCCAAGGGAATTCCTCTTGTAGCGCAATTTCCTTGAAATTTGTCGATGAACTGTAAACCGTGTGGATTGTACCTTTTGAAGTATTCCATTTTTCAACGTTGTTCACGTATTCTACACTGAAGTCTTCCTTTCCACCCGGCTGATTGGGCTCGTCAGTGAAATTTACATAGATGCGGTTTGCTCCGGTACGGAAAGTAAAATGCTCATCGGCAAAACGTAATGCTGCCACTCCACATTCGCGGTAAGAATTGTAGTATTCCTGCGAAGCCTCTTTCAGCACAGTTGCATCCGTACCCTCGAAATGATAGGTTCTTGACGTACCCGAACCATAATTAAGATATTTGGCCAATGATTCTGCATCTGTGATATTGAGCGCACCGGTAATACTTCCATCGTAGCCTACGCATCCATATTGCATATCGAGTCCAGAGTTGTTGAGTTTCTGGCTCCAGGAAACGATGTCACGGGCAATAGCATCAGCCTCTTGCCCCATGCTTCCGGAGTTGTCAACAAGGAATACGAGATCTGCTTTGACTTTGGCGTCATTATTCTGATCGTCAGCGGTATTGTACACAAGAATTCCTTTGGGTTGACCATCTACTTCTACCCAAATGTTCTGTTCGCCTCCAAATCCTGTGCCGAGCAGGCGGAGCCAGCCGCTTTCATCTTCTGCATCCTGAATACCGGTCATGTCCAATCTGACAATCGCATCGTCTCCTTCGTACTCGATGGTGTAGAGTACATTTGGAATGGATGTAGTATTACCGTCTATTGTAGGGTTGGGAGTGGCATCTGCATCACTTGGGATTCCTGCAATGGTGGCTTTCCCGTTTTCCAGAACGATGGTGTCTTCACCGTTATTAAGACAGGAAGAAAACGCAACAACTGCAAGAAACATACACAAACAATGGCTGCTAAATGAACTAAATATTTTTTTCATATTCGTATCGTTTGATTATTGATTGATTCATTTCAATATTTCTATTTCTACACGGCGGTTCATTGCACGTCCCTCTTCGGTCTCATTGGTAGTGAGCGGGAGAGTTGAACCGTAGTAATCATAACTGAGTTTACTGCGACTCACACCTTTGCTGAGCAGGTAATTCATCACAGCCTGTGCTCTCTCTTTCGACAAGTTCATGTTCACCTCGTCTGTACCTATATTGTCGGTATGTCCTTTCACCTTGATGCGAGTGTTTATTCTTATAAGCGTTGCAGCAAGTTTATTGAGATAGTCATACGATTCTGCCTTGATTGTACTTTGGTTGAAGTCAAAATTAATGGCGTCAATGGCACAGATGGTCTTTCCTGTCACATCTTCGTTTTTCAGCATCATGTCAATGATCTCATCAAGTGTATAGCATGGTTTTTCCTTCACTGGCTCAACTGCCACAGGCTCTGTTTCCACCACTGGTTCCGGCATCGGAACAACTACTGGTTCGGGTTTGCTCTTGCAAAACACGCTGAACGGTATTCCCAGCACTGCTTTTACCTCAAATCCTGACAGTTTTCTTGTACCATTTACAACATAACGGTTTTTGCCAAGAATATCTATTGCCTTGCTGTCTTTCTCCTTGCTACTATAGGTATCTGTCAAGCCGAATTCATAACTTGCCTCAATACCCAGCCAGCATGTGTGCTGTCCTTCTTTTCCTGTATGGAAATTCCATCTTGCACCTACACCTGGGGCAACCGAGAAATAGGTGCTTGCCATATTGGCATCACTTAAATCGGTACCGATGCTTGCGCGAATATCCTTTTCTTTTGATTCCAGCTTTATCTCGCCACCGGCAGAGAATCCCAGTCGGGGAGTTACAAACACATATGGTCTAAACTTAGAATCCTTGCTAAGGAAGTTGTATATAAACGAAAGACGCAAATCCACATAATGGGATTTAAGAATGTAATCAGCTTTCTCATCCTTTCCAATCACAAAATCCGTAAGTTTCCCACCCCTTCTAAGGTAGGCAACTTCAGGACGGACTGCAAACTGATGTTGGCTGCCGAACTCGCCTTGGACAAAAACTGATATCAATGGAGAGGAAAGACATTT
>CALZXH010000105.1 GCA_945830055.1 uncultured Prevotella sp. | reverse complement strand
GCTATGCGCAGACTGCCCTTTATTCGCAAAGCTCATCAGCAAGCAGTCAGGGCACTGTGCAAAGTTGCCGATTACAGGCGCACAATCATCAGCAAGCAGTTAGGGCGCTCCCCAATCTCCCCTGGTGGGAGGAATAGAGCAGTAGCGTTAGAACATCCTCCCCTCACCGGGGGGAATGTGGGGGGCTCCCCCCTTCTCCCAAAAAAACAAGTGTGAAGAATAGAGTGGAGTGATTTTTTTTTCTTATTTTTGCAAACAGTTACGAACAAGCGTATAAATCAAATTCATATAGCATGATACTATTTTTCAAAACTCCACAAGACAGCGTGATAGCGACAGAGGTGGACCACCTGCTCTCCACCGAAGAGAAGAACGAACTGTGCTGGTTGTACGGCAATGCAGAAACCATTGATGCCGAGACCCTTGACGGGTTTTTCGTGGGACCGCGCAGAGAGATGGTCACTCCCTGGAGTACCAATGCCGTTGAGATAACACAGAACATGAATCTCAAAGGCATCACACGAATAGAGGAGTATTTCCCCGTAGAGTCCAAGGATGCCGACCACGACCCCATGTTGCAACGCATGTACGAGGGACTGGACCAGGACATCTTCACCGTGAACATACAGCCGCAGCCCATCAAGCGCGTGGAAAACCTGGAAGAGTACAACGAGCAGGAGGGGCTGGCGCTCTCGCCCGAGGAAATAGAGTATCTGCACAAGATTGAGAAGCAGAACGGCAGACCCCTTACCGACTCCGAAATCTTCGGTTTTGCACAGATCAACTCAGAGCACTGCCGCCACAAGATTTTCGGCGGTACCTTCATCATCGACGGCAAGGAGATGCCCTCAAGCCTCTTTGCCATGATTAAGAAGACCACCCAGGAGAATCCCAACAAGATACTGTCGGCATACAAGGACAATGTGGCGTTCGCCCAAGGCCCTGTGGTTGAGCAGTTCGCACCGAAAGACCAGTCCACCAGCGACTTCTTTGAGGTGAAGGAGGTAGAGAGCGTCATCTCGCTCAAGGCAGAGACCCACAACTTCCCCACCACCGTGGAGCCCTTCAACGGTGCCGCTACGGGTACGGGTGGCGAGATCCGCGACCGTATGGGCGGTGGAGTAGGGTCGTGGCCCATCGCGGGAACAGCCGTGTATATGACCGCCTATCCCCGTGTCAACAGCACCGTGGGAGGCATGGAGCCTCGCAAGTGGCTGTATCAGACACCCGAACAGATACTCATCAAGGCATCCAACGGTGCCTCCGACTTCGGCAATAAGTTCGGCCAGCCGCTCATCTGCGGTTCGGTGCTCACCTTCGAGCACCAGGAGCCGGGCGATGCCGCCAAATATGCCTACGACAAGGTCATCATGCTGGCAGGAGGCGTGGGCTACGGCACCAAGCGCGACTGTCTGAAAAAGGAGCCGCAGCCGGGCAACAAGGTGGTGGTGGTAGGCGGCGACAACTACCGCATCGGACTGGGCGGCGGTTCGGTATCATCGGTTGATACCGGGCGCTACAGCAACGGTATAGAGCTGAATGCCGTGCAGCGTGCCAACCCCGAGATGCAGAAGCGTGCCTACAACCTGGTGAGAGCCCTCTGCGAGGAAGATGTGAATCCCGTGGTGAGCATCCACGACCACGGTTCGGCAGGCCACCTCAACTGCCTCTCGGAACTGGTGGAAGAGTGCGGCGGCAGCATCGACATGACCCAGTTGCCCATCGGCGACAAGACCCTCTCTGCCAAGGAAATCATAGCCAACGAGAGTCAGGAGCGCATGGGTCTGCTCATCGACGAAAAGCATATAGAGCATGTGCGCAGGATAGCCGAGCGCGAGCGCGCACCGATGTACGTGGTGGGCGAGACTACCGGCGACGCACACTTCTCGTTCGTGCAGGGCGACGGCGTGAAGCCCTTCGACCTCGATGTGGCACAGATGTTCGGCCATTCGCCCAAGACGGTGATGGTGGATTCTACCGTGGAACACCACTACGAGGATGCCGTGTATAGCGCCGACAAGATAGACAGCTACGTGGAGAACGTGCTGAAGTTGGAGGCTGTGGCATGCAAGGACTGGCTCACCAACAAGGTCGATCGCTCCGTGACGGGCAAGATAGCCCGCCAGCAGTGCCAGGGACCCCTGCAGTTGCCCTTGAGCGACTGTGGCGTGGTGGCACTCGACTACCGCGGACGCAAGGGTATAGCCACCGCCTTGGGACATGCCCCGCAGGCCGGTCTTGCCAATCCGCAGGCAGGTAGCGTACTCTCTGTGGCTGAGGCGCTTACCAATATCGTATGGGCACCTTTGGCCGACGGTATGGACAGCCTTTCGCTCTCAGCCAACTGGATGTGGCCCTGCCGTTCGCAGCAGGGAGAAGACACCCGTCTGTACAGCGCTGTGAACGCCCTTTCCGACTTCTGCTGCGCCCTGCAGATCAACGTGCCCACAGGAAAAGACTCCCTCTCCCTGACCCAGCAGTACCCCAACGGCGAGAAGATCATCAGTCCGGGTACCGTAATCGTGAGTGCCGGCGGTGAGGTGAGCGATGTGCGCAAGGTGGTGTCACCCGTATTGGTGAACGACAAGAACGCCTCACTCTACCATATCGACTTCTCCTTCGACGAGCAGCGCCTCGGCGGTTCTGCCTTCGCCCAGAGTCTCGACAAGGTGGGCGACGATGTGCCCACAGTGAAGAATCCCGAATACTTCCGCGACGCCTTCGAGGCAGTGCAGGAGATGGTGGAGCGCGGCTGGATCATGGCGGGTCACGACATCAGTGCTGGCGGTCTGGTGACCTGTCTGCTCGAGATGTGCTTCGCCAATACCGAGGGAGGTATGCACATCAACCTGCACAACCTGTGCAAGGACGGCGACATGGTGAAGGCTCTCTTTGCCGAGAACCCCGGAGTGGTGATAGAGGTGGCTGCCGAACATCAGGACGAGATGAAGGCACTGCTCGAGGACCGCGGAGTGGGTTACGCCAAGATAGGTTATCCTACCCCCAAAGAGCGCAGTCTGACGGTGAAATGCGGCGACGCTGAGCATATCTTCGACATCGACGCGCTGAGGGATGTGTGGTACAGCACCTCGCACCTGCTCGACAGGAAACAGAGCTTCAACGGCTGCGCCGACGAGCGTGCCGCCAACTATAAGCACCAGCCCATAGAGATGAAGTTCAACGACAGCTTCACCGGTAGTCTCCGACAGTACGGCATCAGTGCCGACCGCAGGGAGCGCACGGGCGTCAAGGCAGCCATCATCCGTGAGAAGGGAACCAACGGCGAGCGCGAGATGGCATATTCGCTCTATCTCGCCGGTTTCGACGTGAAGGACGTGATGATGACCGACCTTATCAGCGGCAGGGAGACCCTCGAGGATATCAACATGATTGTGTTCTGCGGCGGATTCTCCAACAGCGACGTGCTGGGTTCTGCCAAGGGATGGGCAGGAGCCTTCCTGTTCAACCCCAAGGCGAAGGAGGCGCTCGACCGTTTCTATGCCCGTGAAGACACCCTCTCGCTCGGTATCTGCAACGGTTGCCAGCTCATGGTGGAACTGGGACTGATAGAGGGCAAGTCGCCCGCCATCGCCCCCAAGGGAGCACAGGTGGCAAGGATGCTGCACAACAAGTCGCATAAGTTCGAGAGCGGGTTCGTGTCGCTGGCTATTCCCCAGAACCACAGTGTGATGTTCGGTTCGCTGGCAGGCAACAAGTTGGGCATCTGGGTGGCTCACGGAGAGGGCCGCTTCTCGCTGCCCAAGGCAGAGGGCGAGTACCATATCATCGCCAAGTACAACCATGCCGGCTATCCTGCCAACCCCAACGGTTCCGACTATAATGTGGCAGGTATCTGCTCTGCCGACGGCCGCCATCTGGCGATGATGCCCCACCTGGAGCGTGCCATCTTCCCCTGGCAGTGCGGCTGCTATCCTCTGGAGCGTCGCATGGACGAGGTGACTCCCTGGATAGAGGCGTTTGTCAATGCCCGTAAGTGGATAGAGCAGAAGCAGGCATAACAGGCGTAGCGATGAAGAAAGTGAAGGTGCTTGGCGATTGCTTCAAGACATTTTTCAAGATAGGCCTCTTTACGTTGGGTGGCGGGTATGCTATGATACCCGTCATCCGCGAGGAGGTGGTGCAGCGTCACCGTTGGCTGGAGGATGAGGAGTTGCTCGACCTGATAGCCGTGGCACAGAGCTGTCCCGGTGTGTTTGCCATCAATATCAGCACCTTCGTGGGCTATAAGCTGGCACGCAAGACGGGAGCCGTATGTGCTGCCCTGGGAGCCGCCTTGCCCTCCTTCCTCATTATCCTGCTCATCGCCCTGTTCTTCTCGCAGTTCAAGGATGTGCCCTGGGTGGCAGCCATGTTCCGTGGCATCCGTCCGGCGGTGGTGGCGCTGATTGCCGTGCCCACGTTCAATCTGGCGCGCAGTGCCAAGATAGGGTGGAGCAACTGCTGGATACCCATTGCCAGTGCC
>CALZXH010000104.1 GCA_945830055.1 uncultured Prevotella sp. | reverse complement strand
AAGACATCATTATTCCACATATATGTTCCTGCCTTTTGCGGTGTCATAGGCATTCTTATGCTAACAAAATCCATTGGCACAATTCCTGTAATCACAAAAATCGGCCGATACTCAATAGTATATTTAGGTACACATTACCTATTCTTTAAAGATTTAAGGTTGTTCTTTGAATCACATATATGCCAACATCAGGTGATACTTATCGACTTGCTCATCTTCTCATGTACAGTCCTAATTTCTATGATATTATGCCAGATATTTCTTAAAACAGTCCCTTGTCTCATAGCTCAAAAGGATTGTATCTATATAGGAGACATAAGGAAAATCATAGACAAATGATATTCTCAGACAGCCTTCAAGTCGAATGCTCCTGCAAACTTTATTGAATAAGCTGAAAATATTGACTATATACATTTGATAATGCTTGGTCTTTTCATAATTGTTGTATTGATAGAAATACCAATTATTAAGTTCTGTATAAAGTACTTACCTTATGTATTTGCCCAAAAAGACTTGTTGTAATCTCTTTCTCAACCTGTTTGATTTATTTTCGGAGATATAAAAAGCAACGTGACAGAAAAAGCAAGACCTTTATTGCAACAGGCAGACGATAGGAATACATTTTTTTGTCTATCCTCAATGCGTTGCCTATCATATCGAAAGCAAATCTATTGTTATCGGCAGATACAGATGTATATTTATTGCCTTTTGAACCAGACATTCCTTCAATTAATGGAACTTTTAGAAAAGGGATATATACAAACGATTGGCGTGAAATTATCGTGTTAAACAAGACATGCTCAAAAAAGACGCCATTAGTGTCATTAATATGTTTTTTGCTTGGTAAAAACACAACAGTCACGAACCTTCTCGGAAGGATAAACACCCTACTGTCAATCATATTGTTATTTGGATAGAACGTCTGAATGGTAGAAGTTATCATTCTGTTGTTGTCCTTGATCAGTGCAGAAATATTACGCACAACAAGCCTGCCTGTAATCTTAACAAGATATTCACAAGACATCAACAAACGTGAACGGCTGAATGCTTCAGCCATAATTATGGCCTCTCCATATCCCTTGCCTCGTGACTTGTCAAAATTGTTGCCATCGAAAGTTATGTATTCGAGTCTTCCTGTTTCGATATATTGTTTGTAATCGTCACTAAAATCGCATTGAGTATTCTCGCAGAAGACTATTGGATATGACGTCTCCCTGAGATAGAAGTCAAGAGCTGCACGATACTGACTCAATCGCTCTGAACTGTCCGTTAGTACAGTGAATGGCATGCCACCAGGATTGACACAAGCCGTGAGCAATATGACATATCTGCGTTTCATAACTTTATTACAATTCATCTAAACCGATTAGACCGTTGTCGTTTTGGTTCATAGCAGAACCAAAGCCTGATTGGAAGCCTTGGGTCTCCAAAACGGTACACTCAGGTGCCTTCAACTGATACTCAACCATGGGATGGTGCATCAGCAAATCGACATGAAGATAACCACGAGTAAGAATTTTTGGCAGTTCTATGGTCTTGCGAATAGTGAAATCACCGGCAGGCAGTTTCATGAGTTTTCCGTAATAGTGCCCGGGTGCAAATGTGGCAAGGGGCATTCCTTCCTTATTGTTAAAGACGAGCATCACGTCTGTCGTGACAGCATCTGCTGTATGTCCGGAAATCTCTACCTCTATCGTTTCCTGGTTTGACTGGATGGTACTTTCCGCTTGTTCTGAACCGTTGATGGCTATCCTACTGATACTTATGGAGGGTTTTGTCCATTTCACCCGGTCAATAATCCGTTCGTCCGAAGAATGGTTCCCGGCCTGAAGATAATGACTCACGCTTGACTCTATATCTCCGGTGTATTCGATTCCTCCATTCTTCATTACAACTCCTGTCTTGCACAAGCTCTTCACTGCCGCCATGTTATGGCTGACGAACAAGACGGTTCTTCCCTGCCCGTTTGCTACATCGTGCATCTTGCCGATGGCCTTCTTCTGGAATTCGGCATCACCTACCGCAAGCACCTCATCTACGACGAGAATCTCGGGGTCCAAATGGGCGGCAATGGCAAAGCCAAGGCGCACTATCATACCGGAGGAATAGCGCTTGACCGGGGTGTCGAGATATTTTTCCACTCCGGCAAAATCAACTATCTCGTCGAGCTTGCGGGTGATTTCTGCTCTTGTCATTCCCATAATAGAGCCATTCATGTAGATATTCTCACGACCCGTCATTTCGGGATGGAAACCAGTACCTACCTCAAGCAGAGAGGCGATACGGCCTTTGATTCGGATGGTGCCTACTGTGGGGGAAGTGACACGAGACAATATCTTGAGCAAAGTCGATTTGCCGGCTCCGTTCTTGCCGATAATACCTACCACATCCCCCTGCTCTACGCTGAAGGAGATGTCCTTCAACGCCCATACGAATCGGCTGTCGCCTTTCTTGGTACGGTCGTTGACCTCGCCAATCTTCAGATAGGGGTCTTCCTTGCCACGCACCTTTGCCCACCAGCGGTTCAGATCCTGACTCAGAGTGCCTGTGCCGAATGTTCCAAGCACATACTGCTTGCCCACTCCTTCAAATTCTATTACTTTTCTGCTCATAACAAGTATCTCGCAAATACAGCTTACAACATCGCCATAATCACAGAGAACAAAGATACGGAATTATTTTTTACGACAGATAACTTCGGCAGGATTTTTCCCCATAAATTTGCATCCGTCAGTCATAATTCGTATATTTGCAGCCTTGCAGATTGCAAGGAGTTTGATACAAACCACACTTCAACAAACCACTCATACAGCAAAGATGGAATTATTGCAAACATGGTTAGACTACTGGAATGTACCCATATTGACAGCCCTGCTGCTTGGACTGTTTACTGCGGTAAACCCCTGCCAGTTGGTCACCAATATCACCGCCATCGGGTTTATCGGTAAAAACCTGAAAAGCAAGAACCGGATATTCTTGTATGGCATATTCTACACCTTAGGGCGTGTGCTGGCTTATACCTCACTCGGCGCGCTGCTTATCTACATGCTGCACAGCGGTTCAGATACCTTCCACCTTCAGGAATTGGTAAGCCACTGGGGCGAGCGGTTGCTGGCTCCCATATTGCTGGCGATAGGCATACTTATGCTGCTGGACAACCATCTGCACACCTGCCGATGGGGGAAAAACGTGACCGAAAAGGCTGAATGGCTACGGGGGGCATGGGGCAGCGTACTGCTGGGCATGGTATTCGCCATGGCATTCTGTCCTGCCAGCGCCTTTATGTTTTTTGGCATCCTCATCCCCTTGTCGGCCACCTCTACAGCCGGCTATACCCTACCTGCCGTCTATGCCCTTGCCACAGGACTACCCGTGGTGGCGGTATCATGGATTATCGCCCACAGCATGACAAGCATTTCCGGCATCTATACAAAGATACAGGCACTCCAGCAGTTTCTCAATCGTCTGGTTGCCATACTGTTCATCCTTGCCGGCCTCTACTTCATCCACGTCTATTTTGAATAGAAAAACCGCCCTGCAGTTCCTGTGAATTGCAGGGCGGTTTTTTTCATTCATTTATTTTGCTATCGTTACCTTCACTGTTGTGCCGTCAGTACGACGGATGATGTTGATACCTCGTTTCATGGATGAGGTCTTCACACCATTGATGTCGTATATCTCAACTCCAGCAGGTGAAGTCTCCACACCTCCAATACCTGTTGCCGTCTCCACGGTCACATTGACTGTTGCCTCTGCCAGCTTGCCGTTGGAATTGATGCCGAGAGTTACTATGGCATCTCCTGCCTTCAGCGGAGTGACAATCAGGTTGTCGGCAATAATCTCAGCCTTCACTACTGTCTCGTCGCTCACATCCTTGACGGTCTTCACGATGGCAGCGTCAAAGTTGTCTGCATCGGTGGCAATGTCCTTGAGTGAAAGCTCAACAGCGGCATCAGAACTTATGCTGACATCATCTGGGTTGCTTACCACGGGTGCCTCGTTATCGGGGAAGACGGGCAGAGAGGGGAACCAGTAGTTTTGTATCATCGGGTATTCTGCCAGTTGGTTGCCGTCGGCATCGTATTTGCGCACTACGTATGTGGGGTCGCCCCAACTCTTGAAGAGGCTTACGAACGCTTCGTCGCCCTGCGGACTCACGCGGAATGAGCAGCCATATATCTGCCATCCGTCAGGGTCGGAGTTGTAGTCGATGTAGGTAGAGAACTCGTTCTTGTCGATGTCGTATTTATAGACAGTATAACCGCTGAACCATGATGAGTTGCCGCCATTCCAGTAGAGCACGTTCTGCTGCTGGCTGGCGCAGAAGCAGTCGGGTGTCCAGGCATACCAGGTGTTGGCAGGACCATAGATACCTTCGGGCAGTTCAATCACCTCAGTTTCCAAGGTGTAGGGATTAACCTTCATGAGGCGGGTGTCTGCCTGTCCGCTGCCCGATGGGTCGGCAAGGCTGAGCCACAGGTTGCCGTCTTTGGAGAGGACCACAGAGCCGAAGCCCCAACCTTCGATGCCCTCGATGGTCTGCTCAACTTGGTCAGTGGCAGGATTGATGACAAGGAGTCCGTTTTTCTGGTGTACGGCAAAGACACGGTCGCCCACACGTACCATGTTACCTATCTGTCCACTGTACAACTGGTCGTATGCTGAACCGCCACCATTATCCGAACCGCTCACGCTTCCTTTCAATTCCAGTTCGTCGAGGTCAAGAATGAAGATACCATTGCTCGTGCCCACATAGCCCTTGTGCTCGTCCACGCCAAGGAAGCCGCGGCCGTCGGCATTGCTGTTGCCATTGGCATCCACGGAGATGTTGGCAAACTGCTTGAGCACCTTCATGGTCTTGGCATCACAGATGGTGA
>CALZXH010000103.1 GCA_945830055.1 uncultured Prevotella sp. | reverse complement strand
TTGTTATTATACCGATTAGTAAATTACTTTCTTGGTTTTCCCGTCGTTTGTACGCACAAGATTAATTCCTTGCCTTAACCCTGTGGTCTGGAGACCGTCTATTGTATAATAAGAGGCAGTGTTGGTTTGGCAGGATGACAGATGGGCAACTCCGGTAGTAGAGGCATCCATAGCCACACCGCTTATGGTGACATCACTGAGACAGATGGTCTTGCCCGTGGCGGCACCGTTATACCAGGGATAAATGCGCACAAGGAGTTCCTGCCCCTCGTCCAAGGAAATAACAGGAGTGGCAGACACCAGGTCGGGGGTGTTGGCAACCATTTTCTTCTTCTCGTAGATTGTAGTGCGGGTAGCGAAGTTGTCGGTGGAGTAATATACGTGGGCACACATGCCGTTGCCACCAGCCCCGCAGATAAAGAGACTGATATTGTTAATCTTCAGCACGCTTCCCTGGTTGGGCTTGATGCCAAACTGTATATACCGCTCAGGATTGTCGTCAATCTCGTCGGCAGGCCAGTTGTCGCCGGTCAGAAGGTTGCGCTGCATTTTTCGGGTGGCATCAAATCCTGTTTCTTCCGGCCATACGGTATTGGCGTTGGGATTGGCATATCGCTGTACATACATGCCCGTCCAACTCTCGTCAATTACCTTGGCGGGTCCTGTCAGCACATATGAATCGTCCGACTCCAAACGCCAGTAGGCCTTTACCTCCGTACCTCCTTCGAGTGTGACGGCAGTGGCTGACACCGGCACATTGACGATCTTGTCGCCCTGGGTGACGGTGATATTGCCCGTGGTCTCTCCGTTTTCCGTCAGTGTCACTTGGGCGTAGAAGGTTTTTACCAATGTAGAAGCTGTATAATCCACACTTAAGGTTGACTTCCAATCCATTTTGTCGAGCGAGAGCAGTATGCCATCGGTGGCGGTGATGCTTACGGTGCCGTTCTCGGGTGACAGTCCGAATCCATTGAGGGTCATTTCTTTGTTCAATGTCTGTCCTTTATATGCCTCGCCAAAGTCGCAAGTTGCCGGTGACACACTGATGTCGGTAGGCAGGATGATGTCTTCAGCCATGATGCCCTGCGCTTTCATCAGACGGGCGCACTCGCGTGCCACGAGCAATGCACCTGTGGTGTTGAAATGAGTGCTGCCCTCACCGTCGAAGAGATAGTCAAGACACTTGGTACTGCCATAGCTCTCGTAGAGTTCGGCAGTAGCCTGTGTCAGGTCGATGAAAGGCACTCCTTTCTCCTTAGCAAGTTGCTCTGAATGATAGGCATAATCCATTGTATGGTCATCTGCAGGCACGGTGTTTCCGGCTATGGGACCGTTGGCTGTCAGTATGCTGAACGAATCACCCAGGTCGTGACGACCGTTGCGACGGATGCTGTTGCCCGTGAAGTAAGCACGGCATACAGGCGAGCAGATAATCGGGTGGGCACCCAAGGCAATCGCCTCGGCAACAATCTTCCCCAAGTTCTCCTTATAGGTGGTCGATGGTACTGTTCCGCGCTTGTCCACAGCGGCGGCTGAGGTAGCATCTCCTTTCGCTAAATAATAGTCGTAAAGTTCATAACCGTCCATTCCACCGTTTTTCTCGTCGTTGTGTCCGAAAGTGATGATTACATAGTCACCAGCCGACACCTGGTTCTTGGCGGTCTGCCACAGTTCTTCGTAACCTCCGCGTGAGTCGCGCCCGCCACGGGCATAATTAATGGAACTCCATCCATTGGTAAGAAAGTTACCGAAATACATTCCCCAGCCTCTTGTCACGGTGGCTGATTCATCATAAGGTGCCATCGTCGAGTCGCCGAGCGTATGCACCTTCTTGCCATCTGATGCCGAACATAGCATCATGGCAATTGAGAACAGTAAAAGCAATTGTTTTAACTTCATCATAGTATTTATAGTTTTTTGAGTGTTTTTATTTCGAATGCAAACATATTGCTTTTCGGGCAATAGGAGGGATAAAATTGGGTCAAATGGCACCCAAAATAATGTCAAGTTGCTTTTTCCTCGGAAAAATGATGTATCTTCGCCCCCACTAAGAACAATCAAAAAGAATATGATATGTGCAAGGTCTTGTTATTGACAGTCCTGTTGCTTGTCCGTGGATTATCCCCTCTTCGGGGACAGTCAGAATGTACCGTCACCCATTTCGACGAACTGTCAGGGGTTGATATGTGGCGTGTCACACAGATAGTACAGGATCGCCAAGGAATGATATGGGTGTCTTCATGGAATGGACTGTACCGCTACGACGGCTATCAGTTCGATTCGTTCAAGTCTCGTCCGGGAGATGGCGTGGTGATGCCTTCAGACCGTATCAGGGACATCATGCTCGACACCGACGGCAATCTGCTCTGCAAGATAGACGAACATGCGCTGCTGTTCAACGTCAGCACCTGCAAGTTCATGGCCTTGTCGGACAAGAGAGAGAAAGAAACGCTCGCCTTGTTCAACCAGCGGGTACAGAATGCCAATAGTACCCGAGACTATATGGAGATTGACGACCCGTATGGACTGCCATGGCGGATACTGCGCAATGGGCAACTGCTGCGCATGGACAGGACCAGGGGACAGTATGTACGCTATCCTTCAGACCTCCAGCCGCTGGCATATCTCAGATACGGAATTACAGACAGACAGGGTAACGTATGGCTGAGAAGCGGCAACGGACTGTTCCGCCTTACTTTCTCACAGAAGCACTATCAGGAAATAAGACAGGAAAAGCCCACCCGCGTCAGGACGTTCTGCCTTGACAGCCGGCAGCGCTATTGGGTAACCACCAACGACGATGCCACCGTACGTATCTACGACAAGAGCAACCGTTTGTTGGGCTATCTGGACAGGAATGGGTCCATACGTCCCGACTATGTTTCGTTCGGCTCAAGCATATATCATATCATGCAAGACAGTCAGGGCATAATATGGATGTGCAGCAAGCCCGACGGACTTTTCCGTCTGAGAGAGACAGGGGAATCCCGCTTTACAGTAGAACAGTTCCTGCACGATGACGCCAATACCGCATCGCTCGGCGGCAACCAGTTATATGGCATGGCTGAAGACCGCATGGGACGCCTGTGGGTGGCTTCGCTCGACAATGGCTTGCAGTGCATCGGGAACCCGAAGGCAAAAATTCTCTCGTTCGCCCACAGGGAGAATGGACTTCATCAGCCCGACAACGGCAGTCCGCTTCATATACGCCAACTATGTATCACCAAGAAGGGCATACTCATAGGGGCTACTACTGCAGGACTTCTGGTAGGAGATGTGAACGCCAAAGACCTCCATGCCGTCAAGTTCAGGCTGCACCAGAGAGAAGCCAACCGCAGCGCCAGTCTCAGCAACAATGCCGTCATTTATGCCATGGAAGACAGTAAGGGACGGCTTTTCGTATGTACAGAAAGCGGCGGGTTGAACCAGCTGATGAGCAAGAACCTGCTTGGCGAGCACTTGGACTTCAAGCACTTCAACATGCTTACAGGTCTGCCTTCCGATATCACCATGTCGGTCATTGAGGATAAGAAATCACTGGTAGTAGTGAGCAACAACATGCTCATCAGGTTTGATCCCGACAATAACATATCGGTGGGATTCGATCTTCATTTCTGGCGGCAGCCCTTCCGCTTTACCGATGCCGTGCCTATCAGGCTGCCTGACGGGAAATGGTTGTTCGGGCATCATCAGGGGGCTTTCACCATGAATCTTGACGATTTGCACAAGAGCAATATGGTGCCTCCCCTCGCGTTCACGTCATTATCGGTGCAAAACGAAAACCCCGACAAGGCGGTCAACTCACTGGACACACTGACGCTGGTACCTCCCAACAGAAACATGACCCTCTTTTTCTCTGCCCTCGACTATTCGGACGGCGGCGACATCCTCTATGCTTTCCAGATGGGAGAAAACAACCAATGGATTGATTTAGGGAAAAACAGGTCGGTGTCGTTTTTGGATATGGAACCGGGCACGTATCATCTGAAAATCCGATCTACCAACAGCGACGGTATCTGGGTGGACAATGCGCGCATGCTCACTATCATCGTCAAACCCACCTTCTGGGAAACGCCTTGGGCCACATTGCTGTACATCTTGTTGTTCGGAGCGGTCGTTTACGGCATTTACCGCACACGACGGCACATTATCCATCTCAGAAAACAACAACGCGAACTACAGGAGGCATACCTGTCATTACTGGGCGATCAGGATAAGTCTGAGGAGAGGCCGGCTGACAATCCTCCGCCTGTTGAAGTGCCCAAACTGAAGCCCGAGGACGAAGCGTTCATGCAACGTGCCATCAAATTCATCGAAGAGCATATAGGTGACTCTGACATCAATATCGGCGACATGGCTGAAGCGACAGCCACCAGCCGTTCGGGCTTGCATCGTAAGATGAAATCCTTGTTAGGAGTCACACCGCTTGATTTCATCCGTGAGGCACGCATCCGCAAGGCGTGCCAGATGCTACGTGCGGGAGAGACGGTACACGATGTAGCCTATGCTTGCGGATTTTCCAATCCCAAATACTTCCAGAAATGTTTTAAGGACTGGACGGGAAAGACCCCGACAGAATTCAAGGAAAGCTGAAGGCTGCAATCGGTATAGTTTGCCGATTGCAGCCTTCAGCTTATAATTGAATGTACGATATCTCTATCGCTTCTCCCTTATTCAGGCTGTGTACAATAATTATTGTTGAAATCAATACCATCGTAATTATCGCCAGGTGAGCCTGCCAATAAGGAGGCCGGTTCAATAGGATAAACCTGTATGCAGGGCTTGATATAAATCTTCTTGTTCATATTCGTAGTTGTGATTTATTTGATGTGTTTTTTTCCGTTCTTGATAAATATGCCGTTGGCAGGCTCTTCGGTCTGACATGATACATATTTACTTCACACGTAATTAACAATTAAAACGTGTAGTATTATGTCAAAAGAAAC
>CALZXH010000102.1 GCA_945830055.1 uncultured Prevotella sp. | reverse complement strand
CCAATGAATAAATCACACATAACTGTTTTGACGATAAAGTATGGCAATTAACATAACGTGAGTTCGACGAATTCAGAACAAAGTGAGTTGTGTATCTAATGTAACGTGAGTTCGACGAATTCACATGATTGTTTTGCCATGACTGCTTGCTGATGATTTGTGCGCACAATTCATCGAACTCACGTTCTTTTAGGCACAGAAAGCACGAATTTACACAGTTTATGGCTCAGACAGACTATTGGGGTGAACTGTTGTTCACACACGGTTTCTGACCTCCCGTGTCAATCTGTGTTAATCCGTGTTTTCCGCGCCAAAAAACAGTCAGTCTTCGACCGTCTTGCGCCAATGCCCACCAATTGGTTCGTATTTTTGTGCTGTAAAAACCTCCTACCCCAATCCATGACAGGGGAAGGAGACCACACCGGCAAGCAGCATCCCAAGACTGTTCATCACTGCATTGTAACGTCTTTGACAATAATTGTCATACCCATGCCACAGCGTTGAAACATGGTCGCACTACCTTTGCCGGCGAAAACAGAAAGGTAAATTAAGAGTATGATGACAAGAAAAGACAAAGGCAAGTACATGAAGACATGGGCAATGACAATGGCAACGATGCTCGCTGCCACCACCATGCAGGCACAGACCAACAAGAACACTACGGAACACAGGGACACCACCGCCACAGACAGCGTAACCACCAAGGAGAAGGAACTGGGCGAAGTGAGGGTGACGGGTATGATAAGGCGCAACACCGAAGCTGCCGTCATCGCCGTGGCGAAAGAGAGCGAACTGGTACTGAGTAACATATCGGCACAAGAGATAAGGAAAACGCAGGACAACAATGCAGGCGAAGTGATAAGACGCGTGCCGGGCGTAAGTCTGATTGAGGATAAGTTTGTGATGGTGAGAGGACTGTCGCAGCGATACAACAACGTGTGGATCAACGGAGGAGCAGTACCCAGCAGCGAGGCAGACTCACGCGCCTTCTCGTTTGACATCATCCCGGGCAGTCAGATAGACAACCTGGTGATTGTGAAGTCTCCCTCGCCTGAATTTCCCGCTGATTTCACCGGAGGCTTCATCCAACTGAACACCAAGGCGATACCAAGCAGCAACATGATGCAGGTGAGCGTGGGAGGCAACATCAACGATGCCACCCACTTCAGCAACCTGCAGTATGCCGACAAGGGCAACGGCAATTTTGACAACCTCGACCCCAAAACACAGTGGCAGGTAAAGGACAGGAAGCCTGCAAGCGACCTGAAGCTGGGGGCTGACTGGGCGGCACACTGCCACTGGGGGGAGTACAGACTGGGCATGGTGGGCGCTGTAAACTATACCCACGAATACCGCACCTACAGCGACATGCAGAACAACCTGTTCGGCATCTACGACGTGAGCAACGACCAGCGCAACTACCTGAGACGCTCTACCGACCAGCAATACAACGTGAACAACCGAATCGGAGCCTTGCTCAACCTGACCTTCTTGAGCGCCGACGGCACCCACAAACTGGAACTGAAGAACATCTTCAACCTGCTGAGCAACAACCGATACACCTGGCGAGAGGGACTGAGTGCACAGTCAGATTTGGAGCAGAGCGCGGAATACCTGAACCGCACCCGCACCACCTATAACGTACAGCTGACCGGCCACCACACGCTGAACAGGCACAACCTGGAATGGAGCGGCAGTTATGCCCTTGCCAACCGCAACATGCCCGACAGAAGGCGCTATCTGGTGAACGACGCGGGCAATCCGGGAGTGATGGAACTGGAACGCACCAACGACCTCAAACGCGAATACACCAAACTGAACGAGCATATTCTCTCGGCTAACATCAACAACAGGTATGCACTGGGATGGGGCAAATCGGCTATCAAGACAGGTGTTTATGGGGAATACCGTACCCGCAAATACACCACCCGGCAACTGTACTATCAGATAAACACCACAGACAACGACCTGCCGCAAGACTTCAGGAGCATCGGCATCCCGGAACTGCTGGGCAATGACAACCTACTGGGTGACAGAGGTCTGTATCTGCTGGAGGAACCTCACATGCGCAACAACTACAAGGGCAACAACAAACTGGGGGCAGCATACGCCGCACTGTCATTGCCCATCGGCAGACTGAACATCTATGCCGGTGTGAGATACGAGTTCAACGAGATGGAACTGATTTCAAACACCCGCGACTACGAAGTGAGCGAGATGAGCCGCTTCTACCGCAGCAGCGACCTGTTTCCCTCTGTCAACACCACCTACAAGTTCAACGAGCAGCATCAGGTGAGGCTGTCTTACGGAAAATCAGTGAACCGCCCGGAGTTCAGGGAGGTGTCCACCTCGGTATATTACGATTTCGACCTGGCATCGAGCGTGATGGGAAATGCCGATCTGAAGACCTGCTATGTGCACAACGTAGATGTGCGCTATGAGTGGTACCCCAGTGCCGGCGAGCAGATTACACTGGCGGCTTTCTACAAGCGGTTTGAGAACCCCATCGAGTGGACTTACACAGTATCGGGAGGCACCGACTACATCTATTCTTTCGAAAACGCCAAGAGCGCCAACAACTACGGCTTGGAACTGGACATCAGAAAAGACCTAAGCTTTATCGGACTGAGAGGCTTCAGCTGGTCATTCAATGGCTCGCTCATCCACAGCCGGGTGAAGTTTTCCGACGGCTCCCGCTTTGCCAACCGCCCCATGCAGGGACAGTCGCCCTATCTGATCAACACCGGACTGTTTTACCGCCATCCCGGTCTGCGCCTCAACGCGGCACTTCTGTACAACCGCATCGGAAAGCGCATCATCGGAGTGGGACGCAGCGAGGGCTCCACAGGAAGCGAGGAAAATGCCCGCATCCCCGACAGTTACGAGATGCCCCGAAACACCATAGACCTGACCCTCAGCAAGAACTTTGGCGAGCACTGGGAGATAAGGGCGGCAGTGAAAGACCTGCTGGCAGAGAAGGTATCGTACAAGCAATTTGCCGATGTGACCATGCCCGACGGCAGCAGCAAGGAGGTGGAGCAGATCACCCGCGAATACCGTCCGGGGCGCAACTTCAGCCTGATGGTATCGTACAGGTTCTGACGAAAATAACACAAGACAACAAACAGGACAACAAGACAAAAGATAATAAACAATGATTTTCAAATCACTTAGAAACATGAAAAAGAGAAGTTTTTTGGGATACACGGCTATCCTTGTAATGGCAGCCATGACTGTGGCTTGCAGTAGCGATGACAACAACGGTGACGGAAGCGGCAATGGCGGTGAAAACAACGAAGCCTACGTATGGACCACCAACGGTGGACTGAGGGCATGCAACCACCTGCTTTTTGACGACAACGGAAAAGAGAATGCAGAGGGAAAAGTGATTGGCAACGGTGACCAGGAGATGGTGTTCACCGGCAACCAAACCCTGAAGAAAGGTACCTATCTGCTCAAGGGCTGGATATATATTGCCGAAGGCGCCACACTGACCATCGAACCGGGCACCGTCATCAAGGGCGACAAGCAGACAAAAGCGGCACTGATAGCCGAAAGAGGCGGCAAGCTGATTGCCCAGGGCACTGCCAGCGAACCTATCGTATTTACCTCTGAGATGCCACAGGGACAACGCAAACCCGGCGACTGGGGCGGCATCATCCTCTGCGGCAAGGCACAGAACAACCAGACGGAGATGCAGATTGAGGGCGGTCCGCGCACCAAGCACGGTGGCAATGACAACAGCGACAACTCGGGTGTACTGAGCTATGTACGCATCGAATTTGCCGGCTATCCTTTTGAAGCCAACAAGGAAATCAACGGTCTGACCTTGGGCTCCGTGGGCAGCGGCACCAAGATAGACCACGTGCAGGTATCGTACAGCAACGATGACTCATTCGAATGGTTCGGCGGCACTGTAAACGGCAAGTTCCTCGTGGCTTATCACGGATGGGACGACGACTTCGACACCGACAACGGTTTCAGCGGCTGTGTACAGTATGCCCTGTCAGTGCGCAACTCCAGGATTGCCGACACCTCGCAGAGCAACGGCTTTGAGAGCGACAACTGTGCCGACGGTTCGGCTTCTGCCAGTCCCCTCACCACCTGCACCTTCAGCAACGTGACCTTTGTGGGACCCAAAGCAGACGCCTCGTTTATCAACGATGCCTCATACATCAACGGTGGTGCATACAATCCCAACAACGGTTCACAACTCGGCAAGTTCCAGAGTGCCATGCAGATTCGCCGCAGTTCCTGTCTGAACTGTATCAACAGTGTGGCGATAGATTGGCCCATCGGACTTATCATCGACGGAGAGAAGGGCAATACCCCCGCTCAGGCCAAGACCGGCAAGATAACCCTGCAGAACGTATGGTTTGCCAACATGGACATCATCGGTTCGGATGCCAACAAGCTCTACGAAGATGTACTGGTAAGCGGCTACGACGAGAACAAGAAGCCTGTGACAGACGCCTCACAGAAATCCTACTCCAACACTTTCTTCCAGGCACAGAAGGGCAACAAATATGCGGAGAAATCCTCCCTGCTACTCACTGATGCCATCGGACTGGGAAGCGCCTATATGCCCCAGAGCGGCAGTCCGCTGCTCAATGCTGCTGACTTCACCTCGGCTCCCGCAGCCTTTGACAGGGTATCTTACATCGGTGCCATCAGCCCTGCCGACAACTGGCTGACAGGCTGGACCAACTTCAATCCGCAGAACACCACTTATTAAGTCATTAAGCAATCATAACCCGCCAAAGCGGCATCGGAGACTGTCTTGCTCCGATGCCGCTTTGATGTTATGATGAGATGATTCCATCGGAATGTCATCCGAACAGGAATATCTAACAATAAAGGACCCCAGTTCGGGATAAGAATAGTTCGTAAAAAAGTTGGTAGTCTCACAAATATTTTGTACCTTTATAGGTGATTTACAACAAGTTACAAATATATTT
>CALZXH010000101.1 GCA_945830055.1 uncultured Prevotella sp. | reverse complement strand
AATGTCCGAACCAGTCTTCCCAACCTTCGTTCCATCCCTCCACCAGCACCTGGTCCAGTCCGTTGGCGGCAGCAAAGTCAATATATCTCTTCACCTTCTCGTTGTTGGCAGAATGAGTGCCGTTGGGCTTGCACTTGGCGTAGTCTGTAATGCCGAGATGTACGGAGGGCAGTTCGTTGGTATAGCTCCAGGAACCCTTGCCCACAATCATCTCCCACCACACTCCGCAGTACTTGGTAGGATGGATCCATGAGGTGTCTTCTATCTTGCAGGGCTCGTTGAGATTGAGGATGAGGTTGGACGAGAGCATGTCGCGCGCATCATCACTCACCAAGACGGTACGCCAGGGGGTACAGAAGGGTGTCTGGATATAGCCCTTGTAGCCCTGAGCGTCGGGTGTGAGCCACGACTCCAGCACCATGTTCTTGTCATCGAGCTGAAGGTGCATGGTGGCATAATTCACGCAGGCGGCCTCATGGATGTTGAGATAGAGTCCGTCATCGGTCTTCAACTGCAGGGCTGTCTGCACACCTGTGGGCGAGAAGGGTGTCTGCGATGAGTTGGGGGTAATAGCCTCTTTCATCAGTCCGCGTATCTCCGAGAGCCGCGACTCCACGGTTTCGTACTCCTGCGTGTCGTAGTCGCCGGGAATCCACCATGCGGTATGGTTGCCTGTGAGCGCAAACTGGGTATGTTCTTCCTTGATGACAAAATAGTTGAGTGCCTGCTGTCCGGGAAATTCGTAGCGCAGTCCCATACCATCGTCGTAAACCCTGAAGCGTATCACCATCTCCCGGCTGGCACTTTCCTGCCACAGGGTTACCGCCAGTTCGTTGTAATGATTTACGATAGAGGATGTCTGTCCCCATACGGGCTTCCAAGTCTCGTTGAACGTAGAGGTGGAGGTGTCTTTGACAGCGAAGCCATCCATCAGGTCGGTCTCGTTCTGTTCCTTGCTGGCATGCTTGCTCTTGGCAAGTTCCAAGCCCAGATAACTTGGTTTCAGCACCTGCTTTCCGCAATAGGTCATGGAATAGCAGGGACGCGTATGGTCGAGGCTGAAGGTTACAGCCACTTTTCCACCGGGTGATGTCACGGTCTGCGCCAGCGCACAGAGCGGCATGCACAGGGAAAGGAGGAATAACAAATGCTTTTTCATGGGTGTATTGTATTGAAGATCTATTTCATTTCACTTGGGAAAACGGCAAGCCACTTATCTGCCACAACAGGTTATCATGCCCCGCATATCCTCGTTGAAGGCGGTAGATGCCATCAACTGTTCTATGGTGAGGTGCATACGGTAACGCCAGTAATGACGGGGATTGGCAGGGATGTTGATGCGCTCTGCCTGGGCATCGGACAGCCTCAACTCGTCGCTGATGGCCATCCAGTCCTGGAAGGAGAGCAGACAGAGCATGGAGGGACTTGCCAGATGGCGTGCTACGATATCGCGTGCCAGCCACGAGGGCATGGGATGCGGGGCAGCTCCCTCTCTGCGCAGCATGGTGTTGTAATAGGCTTGTGCGCGCTCCGGATCTTCGTCCCACCACTGACGTAGCGTACTCATATCGTGGGTGGAGATGGTACACACGCTACGGTAGGGATTGCGCTCCAGGTAGCCGAAGCGTACCTGTTCGTCCTTGGGCATCGACTGTATTTCAAGACTGAGGATGCGCAGTTCGTTCATCACCCACGACACGCTCTGCGGCACCATACCCAGGTCTTCTGCACACACCAGCATACGCGTACACTCGGTAAGGCGCGGCAGTTTCTTCATCGCCTCGCCGTACCAAAACATGTTGTTGCGCTGGTAGAAATACTCGTTGTACAGACGGTTGAAGGCTGCCTTTTCGCTCTCTGAAAGGGTACGATATACGAAGTCGAGCTGGGCGGCTATACGCGGGTGATACATCTGCGGATTCTTATGGTCAGCCACAAAAAGCACCTCGCTCACCAAAGCGTACAATCCGTCACGCATATCGGCATCCATTCCTACCTTGCCGTCAGTTGTCTGACCATCAGATACCTCTGCAGCCTGCTTATATGCCTGCTCTATCTTGCGCTGTGTGTCGTAGGCGGGTTTGAGCTGATATTCGCCATTGCCCACGCTGTCAAGAAAATGCTCTATCACGTATTCCGTACGCCCGCCAAACATCTCCTGCAGCATCCAGTGCTGTATGCAGGGACGGGTATGGCGCCACTCATCGAAATGGAAGCCGTAGGAGCGTATCTCGTCGGCACTCATGGCAAGAGCCGGAGCAAAATGTCCCAACAAGCCATGTACGGCTTCGATAGGAATCTCCCAGATACGGAAGAAGCCCAGCACATGGTCGATACGGTAGGCATCGAAATATTCAGCCATCTTGCGGAAACGCCTCACCCACCACTTGCATCCGTCGGCTATCATGGCATCCCAGTTATAGGTAGGGAAGCCCCAGTTCTGACCGTTGGCAGAGAAGGGGTCAGGGGGTGCACCTGCCTGTCCGTTAAGGTTAAAGTAGCGTGGCTCTACCCATGCCTCCACTCCGTCACGACTGATGCCGATGGGGATATCCCCCTTGAGTACCACCTGCCTGCTTCTGGCATAACTGTGCGCTGCACTCAACTGGGCATCCAGATGATACTGCACAAAATACCAGTAGGCGAGTTCCTTGGGGACTATGTCGCTACCGTTACCAGCCTCAGCAGGCCAAAGATTGAAGTTGGCGGTGCCGTATCTGTCGCGCAGCACGCTGTAACGGGCATACGGTTCAAGCCATGACTTGTTGGCTTCAAAGAATTTCTTGTAGGTACTCCTGCGACTCACATTATTCCATTCCTGTCTGAACAGCTCACGCAGATACTGCTCCTTGGCTTGGTTCACCCGCTCGTAGTCTATCTGTGGCAGAGCATTCAGCTCCTGTCGCAACGACTCGTAATAGGCGGCACGACCAGCATCAGCCAACGGGGGCAACTGGCGAAGGTCGGTATATTGCGGATGCAGGGCGTAGATGCTGATGCTGTTGTAAGGATAGGAATCCTGCCATGTGCGGGTGATCGTGGTGTCGTAGATGGGGAGCACCTGCAGCACACGCTGTCCAGTCATGGCTACCCAATCTACAAACTGTTTCAAATCACCGAAGTCGCCCACTCCAAAACTACCTTCCGAGCGCAGGGAAAAGACGGGTATCACCGTACCGGCTGCGCGCCAGGTACTTACAGAGGACCAGGCATCGCACAACTCATGTACCACAACCTGAGCACTCTGTGATACAGGCACCTGCAGACTGCGGTTGGCTCCCTCTTCCCACAGCGGAGAACAGTTGCCTTCATGCCCCAACGCCACAAACTTGAACTCGATGGCAGAGACACTGATACCAGAAATATCTATCACCGCCAACCATTCATGGGGCTGTACCTGCTGCATCGGCAAGGCATGAGCCACATCCCAGCCTCCCAGTTCGGGCGCACTGCCGCTCATCACCAACCGCTCGTCAGAACGCAGACGGGGAGCCCGCACCTTGAGCATCAGCAGGGCACCTGCCGAAGGCTTCGCTCCCTCCGCCAACTTGGCGGCACATGCGTCACATTCTTCTGTACGGGCAAAGGGTGCGCTGTAGAGCGGGGCATCCTCCGGAATGTCTATCCATCGGTCGTTTACGGTACATATCACAGAAGTAGTGGTGGGGAACACCAGCCTATGGGGCTGTACCAGCCACTCATGGCGATACTCCATACCATTACGGTTGACACTATAATAATAGTCGATATAAGAAGATGAGTGACTGGAGAGGTTGAGAGTGAGATGCCACTCCACCCCGTCCGTGGTAGTCATCTGATAGCGGTTGGCTGCTGAAGTCTCTCCGTTTTCAAGGATATTGAGCACCAATTCCTCGCCAAACGTTGCCCGGTATGGCAGATTAAACAATATTTTCATTTCCAGTTGTTTAGGTTGGTAGTATGGTTTTGTCCACACCCGTTGTCCAACGGATTAGGACTTGACAAGCCACGTTACACACTTGCCGTGGGTAAAGGTACGAAATATATTGATTGGGGACTGATAACGAGCAAACGAAATGAGTGGTTTTCAAAGTGCAAACGTTTGCAGTATATCAGGTCAAGGCTCTCCATTCCCACCTTCAGCCATAACGCCCCCTAAAAAAGACTGCACCCCGAAAGTCCTGTCTCTGACTCCAGGGGTGCAGTCCATGCTACAGACACCTCATGTCACACAATAAAGCGGTGCTTGGTCTGACCTGCCGCATGACTGATATCATCGGTACTCAAGGTGATGAGCGGATGGGGGCACGAGGCAGAGAGGTTTTGGTACTTGATGTTGAACTCCGCGCTGTTGTTACACAGGAAACGGATAAGATGGTCCTGATAAACCTCTCTGCTCAGCTGTTCACCTGCATAGGCTATCAGGCGCAGGCGGTCGAACACGATACCGTCGCGTTTTGCCATGTCAGCCATCAGCACAAACATGGTGGGTAATGACACCATCACCGTGGGCTGGTACTTACAGCACAGTTTATAGGCCTCTTCCACACCGATATTGGACGAGATTGGCAGGTGTACCCCACCGCAATACTTGATCATCTCATGCACACCCAGGAACGAGGGCCACAGGTGACCCGCCACAAAAAGGTTAGCCACCACGTCGTCGGGGCGCACGCCCAGTCTGCGGAACGCCTCTCCCTGTGCCTGACAGAAGGCATCCCATTCCTGATGGGTGAGCACAATGGTACGCGCCACGCCCGTTGAGCCTCCGGTAGATGACACGATGGCGTTGGCCAAGGGTGCGGTAAGCATGTTGCAGGTGGCGGGATAAGTATTCAGATACAGGTCGTTGCGCGACAGCATGGGCACACGCAACCAATCTTCAGGGGTTCTCACCACGCCGAGGTCCTTGTACTTCTCGGCATAATAAGGCGAACGGCGCGCGATGGAGTTTTGCCATCATGGAATCAAAAAACTTGCAAAAGTCATCTGCCATACAAAATAATTCTGTAACTTTGTCCTCGGTGATTATAGCGATTTTTGTTTGTAATTCTTTGTAATTCAGCACTATAAAGTTACAACAAATTTCGCTAATCACCAAATTTACAGATACTTATATTTCGTCGAACTCACGTTAAAAAGATATTATACGGTTCTACATCATTGATTCCAACGAATGCCAACCGTATTCAAGAGGAGTTTCAGAACGAAAGTTACGAAGTGTCTATGGATGCATTGAGTAGTGGAGGTTACGACATCTCCATCACTAAGGGAGGCCTTTTCAAGGCTGTACTCGGAATGAAGACAGCCCTAAAGGTGACACTTTTCCCTCAAGACAGTAATATCCACTTTGAGGCAGGAGTCGGCATCTGGGGGCAGCA
>CALZXH010000100.1 GCA_945830055.1 uncultured Prevotella sp. | reverse complement strand
CCTTGCATGTCGATGAAGGCGGGATGCACCTTGTTGCCGCGCAGGGTCATGTTGAGATAGCGGAAATCCACCTCGCCGGTCATGGTGTAGTGACCGCCAGGCTCCAGGTCGATGGCCACCTCGCCGCCTACGGAGTCGATGGGGTTGTCGAGCAGATACTGGTAGATGTCGCTGCCGGCAGGAATGGAGGCTACCGAAGGCACCAGCGTGGAGAATACCGTGTCGATCGTCTCTCCGTCGCGGTTGTCGCGTGTCGGGTCGCCTATCACGCGAAACTCAAACGAGTACCGGGAGTCCTCGGTAATACTAGCTGTCATCGAGCAGCCGTCAACGATCTTCTTGTCATAGCCATCGACCACGACGGGGACCTCGGGGTCGTCGATGTTTTTCATGGTCACCTCGTAACCTTTCGCTCCGAGCACAAGCGGCCATGATATGGTGGCCTGCGTACCGTCCGTATTGACCTTGAATGTCAGGGAGTCGGGGGTGACAAGCGTCTGGTTGTTCACTCCGACATCAAAACCGTTTGGCGAGTCGTAACCGTCAGCACAACTGTCAAGCATCATCACCCCCCCAATGGCGAGTGACAACAGGCCTATCGGCACATTTGTTTTTCTCTTACTCATTGTCTTATAAGTTAGATTTTTGGTTAATATTGATTGTTGATTGGGTATTGTTATTGCGGGGTTAACAGATTGTAAGGTAGCATCAGCCGTTCATGGCGGCTTCATCTCTATTGCAAATTTAATTAGTTTTTTTTAATATATAGGTGGAAAAATAGACAATAACGGAGGAAAAATCCGTTTTTTGGGGACGTTTCAAGCCAATCCATTCATAGGATTATCAATTATTACACTTTTTTTCAAAAAAGTTCCAATTATTCGGAATGGAATTTGTAACTTTACAGAAGAAAACAAAACAATAATACTGACATCTCTAATATATGGCAGAAGGAGCCTGCACAGGGCATCCTAACAATCAGAACATGAGACTGAAAAGACTGTTATCACTGGTCATACTTTATATAATATGTTGCGGCGCCTTCGCCCAATACCCATACCGAATCACCCACTATGATGAAGAAGACGGACTGATGGAGACGGAGATATTCCAGGGCCACCAGGATGCGGAGGGACTGATATGGTTCGCCTCACGCAACGGACTGCTCAGATACGACAGCCACCGCTTTACGACATTCAAGGCATATCCAGGCGACGACTGCCCGCTGCAGTCCAACCACATAGGACGCTTCGTGGAGACTGGCGACAAATTCATCTGCCTTTCACAGGACAAAGCATATTTCTTCGACAAGACTACAGGTAAATTCTCGCCCGCAGACAGTATGCCTGAAAAGAAAGCCGAAGACTTTGAGCTGGACAGCCTTAGAGAGCATATTAAGAACCTGCCCGAGTTTCGCGGGACAGACAAGGTGAAGGTAAGGCTGGTTGACAGTCAGGGAGGTATATGGGTAAGGACAAACCAGGGACTTTACCGCATAGAGCACCTGGCGAAAAGGGCTGCTCCCGTAAAGACAGGTAGCGATGCGGAAGAAGAGGTCAGGGCTCTGATGATAGACAGGGACGGCAACAAATGGGTTGCCGACAAAAACAGATTTCTGAAGATATATGACAGAAAAGGTACACTGGCTTACCTTACGCCAAATGGCAACGTATCAGCCTCACGGCAGCCCTTTGGCTTCAGGGCATATTGCATCTATGAGGACAAGCGCGGCAGGATATGGATAGGATGCAAACCAGGAGGGCTGTTCCGCTTGGAGCGCAAAGGAGGGAAATACACCATCAGTCATTTTCCGGACAGCAAAGAGAAGTATGCATTGAACTGCAACGCCATATACGACATTGCAGAGGACAAGTACGGCAGACTGTGGGCAGCTACCTACGGCGGCGGACTGAACATGCTGGACGAGAGAACAGACGGCACCATACAGTTCGTGAACAAGGGAAACGCTCTGGCTCAATATCCAGCTGATGCCATGTTCATCCATGGAATAGACATCACCCGCAACGGAATACTGGTAGCCGCCACGACACGGGGACTCGTGACTGCGAGGGTAACTGAGAAGGCATCGGAAATTAAATTCTGCACCAACAGAAGAAGACCCAACGACGTATCATCCCTTCCGACTGATTATCTGACCGATGTCATAGAAACCCGAGACGGACGTCTTGTCATAACGACAAACGGAGGAGGAATCTGCTATGCGAGTGCAAAAGACAGCAATCTGCTGAAGGACAACATCCGCTTCTTGACCTATAACTCGCAGGGCGATATTGCCACCGATGTATTCATGTCGCTCACAGAGGACCATCACGGTAATATATGGGCGGTGGGCAAGACCTCGCTGACCATGATACATAAGGACGGGGGCAAGATAGAGAACTTCAAGAAAAGCCATTTTGACGGGCAATTCATGTTCAGCGAGGCGATGCCCGTATGCGACAAGAACGGTATGATGACTCTCGGCACAACACAGGGGCACCTGACACTCAACCTGCAGGAGATGGACAAAAACCGCTTCGCGCCATACATAAAGATATACTCGCCCGACACCATACGACTGTCTCCCGAAGAGAAAAGCTTCATGGTGACTTTTTCCGCGATAGATTTCAACCGTCATGAGCCTATAAGATACGCATACATACTTGAGGGTCTTGACAAGCAATGGCAATATACCCTTGACAACCATATTTATTACGGCAACATACCGGGGGGAACTTACAGACTGAGAGTGAAGTCAACAAACAGCGACGGTGTATGGACTGACAACGAGAAGTGTGTCACCATCATACGCCGGCCGGCATTCAACGAGACACGCACAGCGTGGATGCTCTACGGCATTCTGCTCATTGTGTCAGTATTGGCAATCTACTACACCATGAGATACATACGCAGACTAAGAAAAGAGATGACGACATATCAGTTGAAAGCCTCCGAGCAGATAGAATACATGACAAGCCGCATCAGAGAACTGGCAGCTCACAACAGTGAGATTGTCGGCGATGGCGAGACCGGGGCAGAATATGAAGAGGAAGACTTTGCGGCGAAAGCCAAAACATATATGCGTGAGCATATCAGCGATAATGAAATATCGGTGGAGTCATTTGCACGTTATATGAATATGTCTAAATCGCTTTTCTATCTCAAATGCAAGAAATACCTTGGATACACTCCGAGCAACTATATACAGAACACACGACTCAGTCATGCCACTTATCTGCTTAAGAACAGTGGAACATCAAACATATCAGACATCGCCTACAAGTGCGGATTCTCTGACCCTAAGTATTTCAGCCGCCTATTTAAGAAAACCAAGGGCATGACACCGACAGAATACGCAGCACAGAACCAGACTACCGGACACGAGGGGCAACAGCAGGAGTGATGGTGCGAAAATGCAAATATGAGACTTACATTTCAATTTGATCACATCGACTTCAACTCTTCATAGATCCGCTGTACGGGGAGACCCATCACATTGTAGTAGCTGCCCTTCAAGGAGGTGACACCCACATAGCCTATCCATTCCTGGATGCCATACGCTCCAGCCTTGTCGTAGGGTTTGTATTTGGTGACATAATGGGAGATCTCTTCGGTGGTGAGCGGCTTGAAGGTGACCTCGGTGGTGACAGAGAAACTTACCTGCTTGTCAAGGGTGGTCAAGCAGACTCCGGTAATCACCAAGTGCGACTTGCCGCTGATAGAACGAAGCATTGCCATGGCCTCAGCCTCATCGTGGGGTTTGCCTAATATCCGGTCCTCTACGACTACCACCGTGTCGGCGGTTATCACCAGGGTGTTCTGACGGAGAATCCGTTTGTATGCCTCCGCTTTCTTCCGGGCGATATACTGCGCCACCTCCGTGGACTTCATATCTTGGGGATAGGACTCGTCGATGCCGTCGAGTACGAACACCTCGAAATCGACATCCAATCCTGCAAGAAGTTCCTTGCGTCTGGGAGAGTTGCTCGCCAGAACCAACTTATACGCTGTTACCATCCGAATGCTCTTTGATCGTTCATCCACTTGCCTTGCGCCTTCATCACCTGCTCTATCACATCCCTGCCGCATCCATAGCCTCCTTTGAGATGGCTCACATACCGGCTGATGTCCTTGATTTCAGCGGCGGCATCGGCAGGGCATACAGGACAGCCACAGCATTTCATCACCTCATAATCGGGTATGTCGTCGCCCATATACATCACTTCCTCGTCGGTGAGTCCGTACTTCTGAAGCAGTTCCCTATAGGTGTCTATCTTGACGGCACATGCCATGCACACATCCGTCATGCCCAGGCGTTCGTACCTAATGCGCACGTTGTCGGTCTTTCCTCCGGTGATGATGGCGACGTGCAGTCCCATCTTGACGGCCAACTGTATGGCATAGCCGTCCTTGATATTCACCGTGCGCAGGGGGTCGCCAGAGGGATGCAAGGTGATGGTTTCCGCGCTCAACACGCCATCGACATCAAAGATAATCATTTTGATCTTAGACAAATCGTAGTCAATCATGGTTCTGTTTTTCTTTTTGGTGAATACTCAGGCTCATCTTGTCATACACTTCGCGTACAACAGGATTGTCTTTCAGCATCTCGCTTTGGCGGGTGATGACGCTTGTGTCGTACCTCACAGCGGGCCCTGTCTGTGCCTGGGCGGGTGACATGGCATGCACCTTGGCAGCCGTCTCGTCTATCAGCGGATACATCACCTCGAAGGGGATTCCGTTCTTCTGGAGCAGGTCGCTTGCCATGGCATAGCAGTGGTTGACAAAATTGCAGGCAAAGACTGCCGCCAGATGCAAATACCGGCGCTGTTCGCTGGAGAGGGAGTACACCTTCCGGCTCACCGAGGCAGCCACCTGTCCGAGCAGTTCAAACGTCGGCGCGTCGCCAGCCTCGAGGAAACAGGGTATTTCGGCAAAGTCCACCTCACGCTCCTTCGAGAATGTCTGCATGGGATAGAACACGCCATAATGCCCGGCATGTCCTTCAAACACGCTCATCGGAACGCTGCCGGCGGTATGTACCACCACCTTGTCCTTTACTATTTCGCTAACTTGTGGTATCAGAGTTGCCAGCGCATCGTCCTTCACCGACATGATGTACAGGTCTGCCCCGGCGGCCAGTTCGCTGACATCCGTCACAGGTACCGCATTTACCATACGGGCAAGCGGTATGGCAGACTTGCCGGTACGGCTATACACCTGCAAGATTTCATGGCCGGCCTGATACAAAGCCCTCGTCAGATGAGATGCCAGACGGCCTGCTCCTATCATTACTATCCGCATATCAATAATTTCATCGTCATGCCCATGTACAACAGGCACACAAAGATAGGCAAAATTTATTGTTTGGGGATGCAAAATTGTATTTTTGAAATAAATTTCTTATTTTTGCCCCATGAATAACGTGCTAACAACCATCTATGGCCAAGAGGATGAATTGCCTTTGTTGTCGGACAAAGTGTTTTTTCATAGCAAAGCGTTGTTTCAGATTTATGCCGAAACACCACGCATCAAACCTTTCATGGTGGTTGTGACTGCCCCCGATGGCAAGGAACTGTGCCACATGCTGGCTTCGCTCAGATTCCACACCTCGCTCCTACCCCCCTATCTGTACACCCACTGCCATATCCTGGGCGAAGGCGAATACCAAAGCGAGGACCAACGGGAAGAGCTGTTCAGACTGATGCTACAGGCTATCACCAGGAAAATGGGTGCCAAGGCCTTCTATATCGAGATAAGCCATCTTTCCTCCAAGATGTTTGGCTACAAGCACTTGCGTTCCGCAGGTTTCTCTCCTGTCAAATGGATGAGCATCCACAACTCGCTGCACAGCAAGCTGCCGATAGAACGGCTCAGCCAAAAACAGGTGGACAAAATCAAGCAGGCCAAAAGCCATGGCGTGATGACCAAGGAAGTGGAGAA
>CALZXH010000099.1 GCA_945830055.1 uncultured Prevotella sp. | reverse complement strand
CAACAGTGGTGAACGAAGAACGGATGCCGTGACGGTGTACAATTACACTGCCCTTTGTGTATATTTCCAGACAGTTATCCTTGTCTGTTTATGACAGGCAAACAATCAATGCAGATACTTCCTTTCGTATTGTAGCTGCATAGTCTTCACTCCAAAATTAGCCATGGCATACTCCTTGCACTGCTGCCTTAAATGCGTTACATCAGCAGCGGGAATCACCTCTTTGAATAAACGGAGATAGGCATCCAACTCATTATCCTGCACTTTAAGGCACCAATCGGGGGGCATGGTCTCTCCCAATCCCGGAGCATCGTTGATGATATTGGGCAGTGATGCCATAGAAGCCTCTATCGAGATGATGCTGAGTCCCTCAAATTCTGACGGCATCAGCATAAAATCAAATGAAGACAGAAAAGAAGACAAGCCATGCAGAGGCGGATTGACACTTGTATTGGGAAGACAGGAAAGATGCTGCTGCACCTCGGCGAGCAATGAACCGTTGCCCATGATATGAAAATGATAGCGCTCGTCGTCTGCCATTGCCTCTACAATTCTTATCAACGTGGCAATGCCTTTCTGCGGTTCCAGTCTGCCGGCAAAGAGCACATTGGTCTTGCCCGGAACGATATGGGGATAGACCTGTTGTGGCACCTGCGGTACGCCATTGTAAATGATTGACGGACTTTCGCCATAGCACTGCTGATAACTCCGTTGCACCGCCTCTGATATGGCTACATTGGCACCGACTGACTGGAACCAGCGCTCGGCAATGCTCCCCAGATGCTGCTGACCTGTCCACAGTCTGGTATTGTGTATGGTTCTAACAATCCTGCACTTCCTGACCAGTCCAGGGAAGAGTTTGGCAAAAGCAAGCAAACAAAGGTCGGGACCCTCCGTATGGGAATGTATCACCTGCGGGCGCCATCTCAAGAAGAGGAAAAGGAACCACAGGGGGAAGAGCAATGCCGTGATGCGTTCAAACAGGAAATGGAAACGCACATCGGGCATCCAGCCCCTGTGATAAATGATGCCCTTCCGGCGCATTTCATCCAGCATCTTACGGGTATAGGCAGAACGCCCGCACATCATCTCCATCACATGATACTCAATGGCGGGATTGTCTGATGACGCGATATTCATAGCCACCTGCTCCGCTCCGCCCAGGTCAAAATGACTTATCAGGTGAAAACATCTTATCTTCTCTCGAAACGGTTTGTAATGAGCCTCTTTTGCCATTGCCAGCATCTCCCGGTCGCCTCTGCTGTCACCAAATGCCACCATATCACAGTTATCCACATCGGGAACAGCCATTCTCAAACGCCTCACTTTTTCGGCACCATAACAGTTAGGGGTAAGGAACTTGCCCGTGAGCCTGCCTTCCTTCACCTCAATCTCGGTAGCGATAACCTGCACATGGCGGTCAAAGAACGGTGCCACCCAGCGGTTGACACTGGCAGTTACCACCGACACACGGGCATCCTGCTGCCTCAGACTGTTGATATATTCCAACCCAGCCGGTCGCAAGAGACGGAAGTGCGTATGCGCAAACTCATGGCAACGAGCATCAAAATCAACCTCTTCCATTCCCTTGAAGAAGTAGGAAAACACACGCTGTTTGGCTTTCCAATTGGGATAGAGCCTCAACAGCATGAGCACCAGCCAAGGGGCATGAAGCAGAAATCCCCACAAGAAGGCTGGAGTGCCTGCCACATACCGGATGAAAGCCAGAAAAGTATCACTGCTGGTCAGCGTACCGTCAAAATCGAAGACATATATTCTTTTTCTTTCCATTATACCTTTATATCTGCTTGTCATCTCCTCAAAACAGAGGCATCAGCGAAGACAAGGAACCGGCCTTGAAATAGATGAGCAGCAGGAACGTGATACCCCACCCCAACACGGTAAGCTGGATGAATCTGTCTGACCATATCACTTTAGTCGGGTCGCCGCTCTTTTCATCGACCACAGCAATCTGTATGTATCTGAGCAGTCCGAGTACCACGAAGATGGTGGTAAGATAGAGATACTCTGTACCAAACGACCTCATCACCTCCGGACTCACCGTGTACATGATATAGCACACCAAAGTGACCGATGCGGTGATGGTGATGGCCTGATTGATAAACGTGAGATTGTAGCGTACGGTGTTCTTGCGGGGCGCCTTTCCCGTTTCGTTCATTCTGAGCACGTCATCCCTGCGCTTGGCAAAAGAGAGAAACAAGGTGAGCAGAAAGGTCATCAGCACCAGCCAGCGACTTACAACCACACCCGAAGCCTCACCTCCAGCCAGGATGCGCAACACAAACCCCACAGCGATAATGCACACATCAATCACCGCATAGTCCTTCAGCCGCAAGCAGTATGCCACATTGAGCACATAATAGCAGCCTACCGCCATAGCTACCTGTCCCCGATGGATGGGCAGCAGGAACAACAAGAGTAGCGCCGCAATACTGAACAGCACCACCATCATCAATGCCTGTGACACATGGATGGCACCCGATGCCAAGGGGCGGTGGCATTTGACGGGATGACTGCGGTCGTCTTCCATGTCAAAGATATCATTGAGACAGTAAATAGCAGAAGCCACCAGACAGAAGATGACAAAGACCAACAGAGAATTGGAGAGCGATGCAGGATCGGTGGCCATGCCACCAAAGAACACCGGCAACAACACGAATGTGTTCTTGATCCACTGTTTGGGACGTATCAGTTTGACAACAGATTTGATATGAAGCATAGTATTACAGGTTTTTACCTCGGAGCCACCGGTAATGGGGCGCCTTGAAATCCATGAGTCGGTGCAACAGCCATGCCAGGGCAACGGAGAAAAGAAGCACACACAGCGAACGGAGCCAGAAACCGAGATTCCAGGTGCGCACATACACATCGACATAATGGATATGGATGAGATATATCTCCAGACTCACACCACCCACAAAGGCAAGGAATCGGGTAAACAATCGAGGCAGCACAGCCAACCAGCGACCAGCCAACAGCATGAGAGAGATACACAACGGGATATAGACCATACGTTCCAAGAAGAGCGGAAACCTGCCACGCAACCCGCTCTCGAAGTTAATGCAGGCGTAGGCTGAAAGAACAAAGACAAGCAACAGCAACCACAGCACACTACCCTCATCCTGTCTTTTCTGCATCACCCATTGTCCGGCATTGATACCTATCAGAAAGACAGGCACCCTGCTCCAGAATATCTCGATATGCCCTACTGCCTGATGCAGGGGAGCAACATACTGCACCATGACACAGAACACCATCGCCGCCACAGGCAACCACTGCCACTGCCGGCTACGCATGACAAGCCTCATGTAAAAGGGTGCCACCGTATAAAGCATCATCACGGCAGGAATAAACCAGAACTGCCACGCATCACGTTGCCAAAAGCACCAGTTCACGCTGATGTTCAGGAACAGTTGCCACACATCGGCACTCTCCTTGCCACCATTCACGTAGTCGGTGATATAGAAGATACTTGCCACCACAAGCCATGTGGGATAGATGCGCAGGTAACGGCGGACAAAGAAATGGCGTATGCTACTGTTTTTGGAGAAGGAGAACCACAGCCCTACCCCACTGAGGAAAAGGAACATGTCAACGCCGATATTGCCACAGCACAACACGGCATACGCCAGACTGCCGTCCTGCCTGCCCCGCATGTGGAAAAGCACTACGAAAATCATCGCCAGCCCCATCAATGCTGTACGCCACCGGCTCAGCACCTGCCACTCTACAGGCTTGGGATGTACCAACTTCTGGCAGAACTGTCTGCTGCCCTCGTACCATTGCTTCATCATAAGGTGGGCTTTTTCACTTTATTCAACAGCATAGACATCCCCCATGCCAGCACCAGCACAGCCACGATATACAGCACCAGTCCGTCATAAAGTTCCTGACGGTGTGACAACGGGATGAACACCTTGCGGGCAATAGGGTGACTCACAAACATCGCAGCAGAAACGCCACCCACCCATACCATGGGCGACTGCCACGAAGAGGGCACCACCCTGATCCACGACACCATGGCAAGCGGCACTATCAACGTGCCCCAAAGCCACAGATGAAAACAAGCGCTCACCGGTATCACCAGCACCGTGAGCAGCAAAGCTACGGCGAGATGCCAGCCCCACGCCTTGTTGCGCCATGCTTCCATATAGGGATGCCGCTCCATACGTGCCAGCATCACACCGCCCACAAAAGGCAACATACCGCTGATGCAATTGTAGCGCAGATAGTTGAGCGTGTCAGCCTGCGGATCGCACCCTACCTGTGCTGCCCAGCACACCATCACCAACACGATGGGCACCAGCCAATGACGGCGATGTATCAACAGTATATATATGATGTACAGTTGCATGATGAGTCCGAAGAACCAGAATGGTCCCGGCCAGATGGTATGGTGAGGTTCAGGAAACAGGTTGATGACCATTGCCAGCTGCGCCAAGATATCCATGGCATGATAGTGAAAAGCGCCTCGGGTCATCATATCGACCATGGTAAAAGCCACCAGTCCCACCACCATCATACCGAAGAGTTTAAGATAATGGTATCTCACAAAGCGCCCCACTGGCAGATGCTCCTCACGCCCATACTTAACGGCCAGTCCATAACCGCTGAGCAATACGAATAGAGGCATGCCATAATGCCCCAAGAAAGAAAGCAGGTGAAGGGGAAGCAAGCCATCGGGATGCAGCAGCTGATGCCACATTCCATGAACATTGTCTATATTGTAAGTGAACTCATTCTCACGGACGATGCCACGCAACCAGTGACAGTAGTTGTGGAGCACGATGGCAAGGATTGCCACGCCTCTCATCACAGTACACTCGGTACGGCTGAGCCAATGTGTTTCAGGAGTTGTCATCAGGATTAGCTTGATAATATTCGTTTCTTATTTTGTCATAGTCGGTATGCCCTTTCAAGAGTCTGGGCCGCTTGGCATCATATTCGGTAGAAAGAGGATTGCAGTCGTCTCTGTAAGAATCCGCACTGATTCCTCCGAGATAAAGCAGCAGGTGGGGCAAACGATCGGTCATAAAGGGTTGGTCCTTGGCAGCCTGTATCTGCTTCCATAGTGCGCCATGATTCTTTACAAAACTCTTGGATGCCCATATCCAGAAAGGAATTTCATATTCCTCATGGGCAATGGCATAATCGATCTTGTCGGAATGGATACGCCCGAACTTTCTGTGCCCCATACCGAAACACTCGTCACCATGGTCAGACAGGTAAATCACCAAGGCGTCCTTGTCCTCAAAACGACTTATGATCTGATCTACGATGGAGTCGTTATACAGGGTTGCGTTATCATATTCGGCAATCACGTTGCGCTCCTTGGGAGTTAGGTTGGAGATGGCATAGTCGGTATGTTTGAAACGTTTGCGGTCTCTTGGAGAACGACTGCGATAGTTCACATGCTGCCCCATGAGATGCAGTATCACGAGGTTGTGGTCATCGGGACTCTCAAAAGTGAAGTGTTGCTGTTCCAGCAAGCGGTCATAGTCTCTCAGCACACCGTTATCGAACGGATATACCCTGTCATTACGCACGTCAAACATCGCCTCGCTCAAATCGGGATTGTTCAGGAAGAAACCACCGCTGAAATCGTAGATAGCCTCATTGGAACGTGTCTGGAACTGGTTGGTAATAAAGGTCACACGGTAACCCGCCTTGCGGAACACCTCGGGAAACAGGGGATAGTCGCACCAGTCGGCACTGTCGCCCACGGTTTGCAGCGACAGCATATTCTTGAATACAAAACTGGTAAGATTATAGGGTGCCACCACATCGGTAAAGACGGTGAAATGGTCTTTGCGCAAGCGTTGCATCTGCAAGGGGGTGGTTGGTCTGTCATAGCCGTAGAGTTGCGAGTGATGACGGTTGTAACTCTCACCGATGACCAACACGATATTGGGAGCGCGGAAAGAACAACTGTCCACCTTGTCACTGCCCACCGACTGTTTCAGTCGGTCTATCTGCGCAGCAGCCAGTTCGTTGCTGAAGATACTGAACACGAAGCGGTAGATGGGCAGATAGAGTTCCACCTTGTCTTCATTGACAAACTCCCGCTCCACCT
>CALZXH010000098.1 GCA_945830055.1 uncultured Prevotella sp. | reverse complement strand
GTACCCGTGACCGAAGCCTCATCAAGCAGCATATAGCATCCCTTAAGATGCTCACCCTTTATCTCATATACATCCCTTTGGTGCTGCTGGTGGAAGGTAGCTCCCAGTTTTTCAAATCCCAGGAAATGAGTGTCGAGTCTTCGCCTCCCTATCTTGTCACCTCCGGGTTTGGCTATCACCGCCTTGCCGAAACGGGCCAGCAGTGGTCCTATCATCATCACCGATCCGCGCAACGAAGAGCACTGACGCACAAAGTCATCGCTCTGCAGATAGTCCAGATAAAGGCTCTTGGCACAGAACACGCAAGTATTGCCATCCTGCCTTTTCACCTCTACTCCCATCTTTTCCAGCAGCGCAATCAGATTGTTCACATCCCTGATATCCGGAATATTGGCGATCTTCACCTCCTCCTCAGTGAGTAGGGAGGCACAGATTACCTGCAACGCCTCATTTTTCGCACCTTGCGGGGTGATGGTTCCGCTAAGAGGGTATCCGCCTTCTATGATGAATGAAGCCATGTTGTCTCCTTATCTTTTTTTCTTTCGTTTGGTATTCTCCGGCTTAACCTGCGGTTTCACTCTCTGGAACTTGAAAGCCTTGAGGTCCAGACGTACAGTTCCATCAGTCAGCTTTTCCAGTTCCGATGCCACACGAGCGTTGTCCATCGAACCGTGCCCCCAGTTCACCAGGTTGCGTTTCATCTGGTTTGCCACCACCTTTATCAGTTCCTCCCGTTTTCTCCCTTCTGGCATTGTCTTCAGTTTCTCTGCCAGTTGTGCCACCATACGCCCATAGTGCCTCAAGGGCAGTCGTTCGCCTTTGTTGGGCAAGGGCAACGGTTTGGGTTTGGCCAGGAATTTCTCTGCATTGCTCACGTCAAAGGGCCAGTCGATATCCAGTCTTTTCCCACTGATGATATACAGGTGGTCCCACAATGTCTGTTTCAGATTACGTTTGTCGATGGTGCCTTTCATTCTCTGCTCCATCAGACCAATGATTACTTGGGATGCCTCCAGACGCTGCTTGCGGTCAGAAATATCCATCACATTCTCCACCATCTGCTGAATGCCTCTTCCGTATTCGGGCATCCGCAGCGGCTCTCTTTGGGTGTTATAGTCTAATCCTTTTATCTCCATGAATGATTAGCGGGTGAATATAGGGTTCTTTTTGGGGTTGTCATTGCATCATAGCACCGTTCCTTAGAGCAGTTTCTTGGGCATTTGCGCCACGAAATTTTTCAGATAGAAGGGTTCGTAATACGCCACGTCTTCAGTCTCTCCGCCCAACAGCCGTTTTTCTGCCGGAGCACACATCCACTGGGCCAAGGGTTCCACACCCTCTATCAGACGGGCATTCTCATGGGCAATCCTATCCATGCACTTGGAGGCACCGTTACCGAAGAAATATACGGGTGCCTTGTCCAGCCACTCACGGTAGGTGTCAGCCTCCACCACATCAGCCGAGGTGGCACGCACCACTCGCAGCGAACGGTCGTAGAGGGTGGCATACACCTCCATCCGGCGGGCATCAATCATCGGACAAAGCAGGGCATTTTCAGGCAGTTCCTCCTCGCCCAACAGCACAGGCACACACAGCAGTTCGGTAGTAGGCACACTGATGAGTTTAAGGTCTCGCCCATAACAGATACCCTTTGCCATCGACACGCCGATACGCAGACCGGTATAGGAGCCCGGCCCTCCGCTCACCGCCACGGCATCGAGCGACAATCCGCTACTATCCACAAAAGCCAATGCCTCATCCACAAAAGTACCCAAACGCTCTGCGTGGTTAGGGCCGCTATGGTCTTCACGGTTGAACAAGCACAAGCCGTTATGACTCACGGCTGTAGAGCACACTCCGGTACTCGTTTCTATATGTAAAATGCAGGGCATCATGATGCGTTCTTGATAGCGTCGGGGACAACCACCCCAACGGCATACTCTTATATTAAATTGGCATACTGTTGTATTAAGTTGCAAAAGTACGCATTTTTCCTCAAAAGGCAGTTCTTCATATCGTCAAGATGTTTGTATTTAGTAGAAATTAACGATTAGAAACACCCCCTATAGCCGTTCGGCAACGGCAAATAAGCATAGCGCCGGCCCCCCTCTTCATCAGCATACTTTCGGCAGATACTATAGCCGCTTTTCGGGAGTACCCGATAACGGAATCTATTGCTGATTGAATTCTTTTGTGACAACCGCAAGTAGAATTATATAAAGAAAAAGACCGGTCATGTCAGAATTATTCATTAACTTTGCAGCCGTCTGAACAAACTCCACAAAGAGTTTAAGGCACCAGGCAAGCTTCTCTTGCCGACAACACATAAGACAGCAAACGTATGATACAATCCATGACAGGCTTTGGGAGAGCCGAAGCAAACTTCCAGGGGAAGAAGATTTTCGTAGAGGTGAAGACACTCAATAGCAAATCGCTCGACTTGTCTACACGCATCTCCTCACTCTACCGAGAGAAAGACATACAGATTCGCCAGACGATAGCCGCCAGACTGATTAGGGGCAAGGTAGAATTCTGCCTCTGGACAGAGCGCGACAACAGCGCTGAAGCCACTCCCATCAACACCTTGCTAATGGAGCAATACTACAAGCAACTGCGTACCGCTACACAGAACATGGGCATGCCCGAACCTACCGACTGGCTCGCCCTGCTGCTGCGTATGCCCGACGTGATGACAAAGACAGAGACAGAGGAACTGACCGAAGAGGAATGGAACGTGGTGCAGCAGGTCATCAATGAGGCACTGCAACATCTGACCGACTTCCGCCGACAAGAGGGTGCCGCCCTGCAACGCAAGTTTGAGGAGAAACTGGACAACATACAGAGACTGCTCCAAGAAATAGAACCCTTTGAGAAGCAGCGCGTGGAGAAGATACGCGCACGCATCATAGACGGACTACAGTCCATCCCTGAAGTGGAATACGACAAGAACAGACTGGAGCAGGAACTGATTTACTATATCGAAAAACTGGATATCAGCGAAGAGAAGCAGCGACTGAACAACCACTTGAAATACTTCCGCGAAACCATGGAAAACGAGGAAGCACAAGGCAAGAAACTGGGCTTCATCGCACAGGAGATGGGCAGGGAAATCAACACTACAGGCTCCAAAAGCAACCAGGCTGAGATGCAGAATATCGTGGTGATGATGAAAGACGAACTGGAACAGATTAAAGAGCAGGTACTCAACGCTTTATAAATCACATGAAGAAAGGAAAGGTTATCATATTCTCAGCACCTTCAGGGTCAGGAAAAAGCACTATTATCAACTGGCTGATGCAACATGCCGACCTGCATTTGGCTTTCTCCATATCCTGCACCAGCAGGGCACCACGCGGATCGGAACGGCATGGGGTAGAATATTTCTTCCTCTCTCCGGAAGAGTTCAAGATAAGGATTGCCAACAACGAGTTTCTGGAATACGAGGAAGTGTACCACGACCGCTTCTACGGCACCTTGAAGTCACAAGTGGAGAAGCAACTGGAAGAAGGACAGAATGTGGTGCTCGACATCGACGTCAAGGGAGCATGTAACATCAAGGAGTACTATCAGGACGAAGCTCTGGCGCTGTTCATCCAGCCTCCTTCGATACAGGCGTTGCGCCAACGGTTGGAAGGCAGAGGCACCGACGCACCCGAGGTAATAGAACAGCGTATCGCCCGTGCCGAGTTTGAGCTTTCTTATGCCCCCAAGTTCGACCGTGTGGTGGTGAACGACATACTGGAGCAGGCACAACAGCAGGCATTGGACATTATCACTGCCTTTATCAACGAATAGCCACGTCGCCTCAAACAGCACATTCCCCTACCCCTGCATGGACTCGTCAGCAATACATCACGGAAAGACCGTCGGCATCTTCGGCGGTTCGTTCAATCCCATCCATCTCGGGCATATTGCCTTGGCACGCCATCTGTTAGGCGCGGCTCCGTTGGATGAGGTATGGTTTGTGGTGTCTCCCCAAAATCCCTTGAAACACCAGGCACAACTGATGGACGACCAATTGCGTTGGAGAATGGTTTGCGAGGCCTTGAAAGAGGAGCCTCATCTGATACCCTGCGATGTGGAAATGCACCTGCCCACACCCTCGTACATGTGGATTACGCTGCAACATCTGGAAAAAAACTATCCGCAACACCGTTTTGTACTGCTGATAGGGGGTGACAACTGGCAACACTTCCACCAATGGTATCACCACGAGGACATCATTGCCCGCTATCCCATCGTGATTTATCCGCGTAGCGGTAGCAACGAGATGATTTCCGCAGCCGCTCTACCTCCCTCCGTCCGCGTGATAGAGGCGCCTCTGCTAAACATCTCCAGCACCTTGATTCGCCAGAGAATGGCGGCAGGCGAAAGCATCGACCATCTGGTTCCCGCAGCTGTGACTTCAATACTCCAAACCACCTAACTCCTTGCGCAGTGCCACCAGTTCTTCCTTGACCGAGATGAGTCGCTGCAGCACTTCAGCCGTCTTGTCAGCTCCGTCACGGTTGCTGTTGATGATTTTCTTGGCGGAAGCCAGTTTGAAGCCCCTCACCTTCACCAGATTGTGTATCAGTTTTATCTGCTCAATATCCTTATCGGAATACTGCCGTATCTTACTGGGTCCCTTGGTCTTGGGTCTCAAAAAAGGAAACTCCTGCTCCCAATAGCGAAGCGTGCTTTCGTTGAGCTGGAACATCTGCGCCACCTCACCGATTGAGTAGTAGAGTTTCAAGTTCTTATCTAAATTCAGTGCCATAGTCAGTCATTGTCTTTTACAGGAAAGAGTCATTCGGTTTGCTGCGGTGCAGCACCTTGCAGCAGTTGCACCATCAGGCGTGCAGCCCGCTGGGGAGCCCCCTTGTCACCCAACTGCACACGCACCTTTTCATAGCCTTGCAGCATGGGCTTCCTCCCCTCGTTTCCGGGCAGTATGCACTGCAGTTCATCTCTGATATTCTTCACGCTGAAGGTATCCGCCACCAGTTCCTTCACCACCTCGTCATCGGCAATGAGGTTGACCAGTGAGATATACTTCACCTTGAGGAGGTGTCGTCTGAGGAAAGCTATGAGTTTAGGCAACGGCGTTTTGTAGCACACCACCTGAGGCACACCGAACAAAGCCGTTTCCAGAGTGGCAGTTCCACTGGTCACCAAGGCAGCCTGCGCCTGTTCAAGGAGGGGATAGGTTTCGCCGAACACCACCTTGACGGGATATTGTTTCACAAAGCGGCGGTAATAGGCGGGCTCAATGGCTGGTGCACCTGCCACCACGGCGTCGTACTCGCCCAAAAAGGGCAGTACCGCCTGTATCATGGCGGGCAGATTGTCCTTAATTTCCTGCCGCCTGCTGCCTGCCAGGAGGGCTATCACGGGTTTGCGGAAGCACATGGAGTCATGCTTTGACTGGCGGAATGCAGCCACCTCATCGGCAGTGGGATTGCCCACGTAATGAATGGGATAACGGTGTTTCTGCTCGAAGAAAGGCACCTCGAAGGGCAGGATGGAAAAAAGGTGGCTCACATCACGCTTGATGGCTTTGATTCGATACTCCTTCCACGCCCATATCTTGGGCGAGATGTAGTAAAACACTGGGATAGAGGTGTGCGCCTTGACGTACTTGGCAATAGAGAGGTTGAACCCTGGATAGTCTATCAGAATCACCACATGGGGTCGCCACCGTTCAATATCCTGCTTGCACCGGCGCATATTCTTGAGAATGACAGGCAAATGCAGAAGCACGGGCACAAACCCCATGTAGGCCAACTGGCGGTAGTGCATCACACACTCGCCTCCCTGCGCCGCCATCATATCTCCGCCATAGAAGCGGAAACAGGCTTCCTTGTCGTATTCCTTCAGGGCTTTCATCAGTCCCGCAGCATGCAGGTCGCCGCTGGCCTCACCTGCAATCAGGTAGTATCTCATAGTGCATCATTTCAGAAGCCGTCACATCTATGCGTGTAGGTGTCACGGCAATATAGTTGTGTTCCAGTGCCCATCGGTCGGTATCCTGTGCCTCGGGCTCGTCGCTGACATATTCCCCCGTAAGCCAATAGTAGTCATATCCTCGGGGATGGTGACATTTCTCTACCTCCCTGGTCCAGGTGCCAGGTGCCATTCTGCACATCTTTACACCGGCAAACGCGGGCGAGGGAGGGAAATTGACATTGAGGCACACCCCACGAGGCAGCCCCAGACGGAGCACCTGACTCACCATGCCTTGCACATAGGCGGTAAGGGGAGT
>CALZXH010000097.1 GCA_945830055.1 uncultured Prevotella sp. | reverse complement strand
GTCCCTTGGCGGTGCGTGCGGCAGCCTCTATCATTTTCACTCCGCCCTCCACCGATACGGAGTTGCCTTCGCCGGTGGTGCCCATGATGAGAGCCGATACATTGTTCTGTGCAAAATTTTCGATGATGCGAGCCACAGCAGCCACGTCGATATCGCCTTCTGCGGTGACAGGAGTGACCATAGGTACAACCACTCCGTGGTACTTGTTCAGTTTTCTCATTGTTCTTTGATTTGTTAGTCGTGTACAAAAGTAACTTTTTTTGTTGAGATTACCGTACCAATTTTAGGTAAAATCTCTCTGAATTAACGTTGTTTTTTCTTAATAGTACCCTTTTCTTTGCTTTTTTCTATCCAATTGATTATCTTTGCATAGTAGAATAATCACGGGGCATGGTATGGATGCTGTGCTCCCAAACCAATAACAAACGCATGAAAAACTATCCTAAAATCGGTATTCGTCCCATCATCGACGGCAGACAGGGGGGAATACGCGAGAGTCTTGAAGACAAGACAATGAACCTTGCCAATGCCGTGGCACAACTCATTTCTTCCAATTTGCGCAACGGTGACGGTTCGCCCGTGGAGTGTGTCATTGCCGACAGCACCATCGGACGTGTGGCTGAGGCTGCCGCCTGTGCCGAGAAGTTCGAACGTTGCGGTGTGGGCTCTACCATCTCTGTCACCTCCTGCTGGTGCTATGGTTCCGAGACCATGGACATGCACCCCTCCTGGCCCAAGGCTGTGTGGGGATTCAACGGTACCGAGCGCCCAGGAGCCGTGTATCTGGCTGCCGTGCTCGCCGCCCATGCACAGAAGGGATTGCCCGCTTTCGGCATCTATGGACATGATGTGCAGGACGTGGAAGACAACACCATCCCCGCCGATGTGGCAGAGAAGATACTGCGTTGGGCAAAGGCTGCACAGGCTGTAGCCACCATGAGGGGCAAGTCATACCTCTCTGTGGGCAATGTGTCTATGGGTATTGCAGGCAGTATTGTCAATGCCGACTTCCTGCAGGAGTATCTCGGCATCAGGGCTGAACAGGTGGACATGAGCGAGGTGATGCGCCGCGTGCAGGAAGAGATTTACGACAAGGAGGAATACGAGAAGGCACTGGCATGGACCAAGAAGTACTGTGTGGTCAACGAGGGCTTCGACAAGAACCGTCCCGAGAAGCAGAAGAGCCGTGCTGAGAAGGATGCCGACTGGGAGTTTGTGGTGAAGATGACTATCATCCTGCGCGACTTGATGCAGGGCAACCCCAAACTGCTGGAAGCAGGATTCAAGGAGGAGGCGCTGGGACACAACGCCATCGCCGGAGGATTCCAGGGACAGCGCCAGTGGACCGACTTCATGCCTAACGGAGACTTCAGCGAGACCATCCTCAATACCTCGTTCGACTGGAACGGCATCCGCGAGGCGTATGTCTTTGCCACTGAGAACGACTGCTGCAACGGTCTTGCCATGCTGTTCGAGCATCTGCTTACCAACCGTGCTTCCATCTTCTCTGATGTGCGCACCTACTGGAGTCCGGAGGCGGTGAAGCGCATTACCGGCAAGGAACTCACGGGCGTGGCTGCCGGTGGTATGATACACCTCATCAACTCGGGTTCCACCACTCTCGACGGTACCGGTTACAGCAGCGACAAGGAGGGACATGCCGTGATGAAGCCTTTCTGGGAGATGACCCAGCAGGATGTGGAGGACTGTCTGAAAGCCACTCACTGGTGCCCTGCCGACAGGGATTATTTCCGTGGTGGTGGCTATTCGTCCAACTTCCTCACCAAGGGTGGCATGCCCGTTACCATGGCACGCCTCAATCTGGTCAAGGGACTTGGTCCTGTGCTGCAGATAGCAGAGGGATGGACTGCCGATGTGGATCCAGAAATCCATGATATCCTCAACAAGCGTACTGACCCCACCTGGCCTACCACCTGGTTTGTGCCTCGTCTCTGCGACAAGCCTGCCTTCAAGGACGTGTATTCGGTGATGAACAACTGGGGAGCCAACCACGGTGCCATCAGTTACGGACATATCGGTGCCGACCTGATTACCCTGGCTTCCATGCTCCGCATACCCGTTTGCATGCACAATGTGGATGAAGACAAGATCTTCCGTCCTGCCGCATGGAATGCCTTTGGCATGGACAAGGAGGGTGCCGACTACCGTGCCTGCGCCAACTTCGGTCCTATGTACAAATAGTAACCAAAAGGGGGCTCAGATACCGTCTTCTCATGGTGTCTGTGCCTGCCTATGAGATAGCAAAAGGCTGTGTCGTATTCGTGGTATTACGTCACAGCCTTTTGTCGTTGTTGATGCAATGCGATGGAAACTAATTGTTTGTATCAATTGTGGGCTATTGTATGTCTGTCAGAATGGCTATTCATATTGTACCTGCATCACTGTTGTATTATCCTGATGAATACGTGCCCTTTGTGCATATTTCCAGACAGTTATTCTTGCTATTCTCAGAAGGCTTTTATAACTGAGGGTGACACACCTTTTCTATTTTACATGTATGTTGCTTCTTCTCCTTGTCATAACTGATGCCCACAAGAAGGATGTCGCCCGTGTATTCGGATAACTTCGAGGGATATTTCTTACGCTTGATCTGGTCGAGGGCTGTGTCGGCGGAGTGGTTGAATTTCAGTTCTATGACAAGTGCTGGCTTCGCCACGTTGCGACGGGGAATCATCACAAGGTCGGCATAGCCCTTGCCGGTGGCATACTCCCTGTGGATAATATACTCGTTCTTCGCCCATATATAAGCGATGGAGAGTACGCAGGCAAGCGAGTTCTCGTCGTTGTAGGCGAGTATGCTGGTGTGCTCGTCATGAGCAATGTCTATGGCTTGGGACACAGCCTGCTCGTTGCCGGCAATGGTGTCGGCGAGAAGATGCTGCGAATTTTCCAGTGCCTTTGCCAGTTGTTTCCATTCGGTGGCATTGACAGCATTGTTCATCTCGTCAGCCACTTCCTTGTTGGGGATATAGCATTGGTTTGTATCCCTATCATAAGCCAGATAGCCGAGATGTATCAATACCGTCAGAACATCATTCCTGCTGTTAACCGCTTGCATGTCGTTTTGAAAGCCGGTCGTGTTAACAGGAACCGCTTCCCCTGCCAACATTCTCACGATATCATCCTTGAGACCGTCGAAGTTCATCTGGATATAGGTCTTCACAGAGTCGTAGGCTCCCGTTGTTGACCAATAACTGCGATAGTAATTGTCGTTAATGGCTCTCATCACCGAATAAGGATTGAAGACATGAGATTCATCTCCTATGCGATATCCGTCATACCAGCGCTCCATCTCTTTGAGATCCATGCCGAATTTTTGGCATAGAGTCTCAACTTCGCCATGTGTGAATCCAAGAGATGCGGCTAACTTGCCTGGATATATCATGGAATATTCACGGAAATTGTTCAGTGCCGACTCGGTGTTGTATTTCTTGATGGGCAGGATGCCTGTGAGATACACACCTGCAAATACCGTGTCAGAGCCGGAGCCCTTGAAGAGGCGGCGAAGCAAATCGACATAAGATGTGGTGATGTATTCGTCCGAACCCATCTCGCGTGGGATGGCGTCCCATTCGTCGATAATCATAAAGAAACGCTCGCCAGTGCTCTCGCAGATGTGGTAGAGGATGTCCATCAGATCGTCGTCGTCTTGTGCATCAATCTGGGGAAAAGCATTCAAGACATCATTGATGATTCTACTCTGGATACGTTTGACAATGTCTTTCTCCTTCCTGTATTTCGTAGTGAAGTCAGTCATATCGACCAGCAGAACATAGTACTTGTTCAGATATGTCTTGAACGACGGGTCTTTCTCCGCCTTCAAGCCTGCAAACAGTTCGCGGGAGTCGCACGACTTGTCGTAATAGGCACACAGCATCTTTGCCGCCATCGACTTGCCGTAACGGCGGCAGCGCGTCACGCAACTGTAGCGGTTTTCGGAGTTGAGTGTGGCATTGATCAAAGGTATCAACTGTGACTTGTCAACATACTCGTGAGTCACTATGTCGCGGAACGAGCTATTGCCTTTGTTGATATATGCGCCCATCACTAAAATCATATCACAGGAGAGATAAGCCTGCAACTGACTGCAAAAATAATTATTTTTTCCCATAAACAAATTACTGCATATTGAGATTTATAACAATTAACCTTTTTGCTTACTATCCAGTAACCTATTTGCCAATATATATGACCGGTTTACTGGGATACAAAGGCTAACAATGATAATCAATATGTCCTTTTGTTTTATTATTTTTTCGTTAAAAAGGGATTACAGTGGCGCAGGTTTGGAAAAGATTGCATAACTTTAGCATCAGAAAACAAACAAACAGACAATGCTATGATGGGACACATGGTGAATATCCGTTGCAAGAACAACGGCAAGACGCTGCAGATACCGGCAGGAAGCACACTGGAAGAAATCTATGAAATGACAGGATTGGAGATGGAGTTCGGTCCGGTGAGCGCCAAGGTGAACAACAAGGTGGAGGGCATGGACTACCACGTATATCATGCCAAGGATGTGGAATTTCTTGACCTGCACTCGTCCTCGGGCATGAGGGCATACACGCGCACCCTGTTCTTCGTGCTTTGCAGGGCTGTCAACGAACTCTTCCCCGAAGGCAAGGCGGTGATAGACATCCCCGTGAGCAACGGCTACTACTGCGACTTGGACATCGGGCGGCCCCTGTCGGCATTCGATATCGACCATATCAGGAAGAAGATGCAGGAGATTATCAACGCTAGGATACCCGTGGTAAGGCACGAAAGCACCACCGAAGAGGCGATAGTGCGCTTTGCCGAGAGCGGGGAGAAGAGCAAGATAAAACTGATGAAAAGTCTGGGACGGCTCTATACTGCCTACTACGAGATAGACGGCTATTACGACTATTACTACGGTACGCTGCTCACCAATACGGGCAAACTGCACCTCTTCGGTGTGGAGAAATACTACGACGGACTGCTGCTGCGACTGCCTACCACTGCACATCCCGACCAGTTGGGAGAGATGATAAGGCAGGACAAGATGTTCGAGATATTCAAGGAACACCACAAATGGCAGGATATCATAGGACTGAGAACCGTAGGCGACCTGAACGATGCCATCGACAAGGACATGGTGAGACCGCTTATCAACGTGTCGGAGGCATTGCAGGAAAACAAGATAGTGCGCATCGCCGAAGACATATACAACCGCAAGGGGGTGAAGATGGTGCTCATCGCCGGACCTTCATCCAGCGGAAAGACCACTACCTGCAAGCGCCTCTCCATCCAACTGCTGGCGTGCGGACTGCGCCCCGTGGGCATATCACTCGATGACTATTTCGTAGATCGCGAAAAGACACCCAAGGACGACAAGGGCGAGTACGATTATGAAAGCCTGTATGCGCTGAACATACCGCTGCTGAACCAACAGATGAAGGCGCTCTTTGCCGGAGAAGAGGTGCAGCTGCCACGTTATAACTTCCAGACAGGGAGAAGCGAGATGAGCGGAAAAAGGCTGAAACTGCAGGGCAACGAGGTGCTGGTGGTAGAGGGAATACATGCCCTGAATCCCGAACTGACCGCCGATATCCCCGACGAGCAGAAATATAGGGTATATGCTTCGGCACTCACCACCATACTGCTCGACGAGCATAACTATATTCCCACTACCGACAACCGGTTGCTGAGACGCATCATCCGCGACTATAAATACCGTGGGGTGAGTGCAGCCGAAACCATCAGGCGGTGGCCCTCGGTAAGGGCGGGAGAGAACAAGTGGATATTCCCCTTCCAGGAGAATGCCGATGCCATGTTCAACAGTGCCATGCTCTTTGAACTCTGTGCCATCAAGCAGCAGGCAGAACCCCTGCTGGAACAGGTGCCCGAGAACGTGTCCGAGCACAGCGAAGCCTACCGTCTGCTCAAGTTCCTGCGCTACATCAAGCCCATCTCTTACGCACAGGTGCCCTCTACCTCGCTGCTTAGGGAATTTCTTGGGGGCAGTTCGTTCAAGTATTAGTCGGTCATGCTACGGCCAAATGCAAACTACGGCTTGCAAAACTGACGGTGGGGAAGCCTACACCCGCAGAGAGTTAATAAAAAAACAAAAAAACCGCCATTTTGTAAGAGTATTTACTTTTGCATTATTGAGAATTTTGCTACCTTTGCCGTGGCTTAGGGGAAATTGTGTGCTGTAAGTTGTGTGCCCACACAGCCCCCTGCAATAAGAAGTATAAGAAGACAATTAATTTTACACTTAACATAACAAAACAATGGCAAAGTTTGATAAGTCAGTTTTAGAGAAGTACGGAATCACAGGTACTACAGAGGTAATTTACAATCCTTCGTATGAAGTATTGTTTGAAGAGGAGACTCAGGAGAGCCTCACAGGTTTTGACAAGGGTCAGGAAACAGAACTTGGTGCTGTCAACGTGATGACAGGTATCTATACCGGTCGTTCACCTAAGGACAAGTTCATCGTTGACGA
>CALZXH010000096.1 GCA_945830055.1 uncultured Prevotella sp. | reverse complement strand
TAAATTAAGTTGTTGATTTTTAGTGAGTTAAATATAAAATTAACGTATCATTGATAGTTATCTTGTTTTGTTTGTTGTCTTATGGTGAATATTTTTTTCTTCTTCTCTCGGTCATAAACGTATCGGCGTTCCCCGTCGGACGCTGCCGACAGAAGGGCGTTTCATCCGAATACCTCTTGGATTCTCTCCAAGGCTCTTTTCAGCTGTTCTTCCTTGGCGCAGAGCGAGATGCGCACATAGCGCTCGCCGTTGCTGCCGAAGATGAAGCCGGGAGTGATGAATACGCGTGCCTGATGGAGCACCTTTTCCGTAAGTTCCTCACAGTGGGTATAGCTGTCGGGTATCCTGCCCCATAGGAACATGCCCACCTGCTCCTTGTCGTACTGGCAACCCATCACGTCCATGATCTGTTCGGCATATCTCCTGCGGGCTGCGTAGGTCTCGATATTGGCGTGGCGGTGCCATTCGGCATCGTTCTGCAGGGCCTGTGCCGCTGCCAACTGTACGCCTCTGAAGGTGCCGCTGTCGATATTGCTCTTGATTTTCAGAATCCAGCTGATAAAGGTGGGGTTGGAGATGCACATGCCCACACGCCAGCCCGGCATGTTGTGGCTTTTCGACATGGAGTTGAACTCGATACAGCAGTCTTTGGCTCCCTCTACCTGTAGCAGCGACAGCGGTTTCTCATTCAGAATGAACGAGTAGGGGTTGTCGTTCACCACCACGATATGATGCTTCCTTGCAAAGGCCACCAGTCTTTCGTAGGTCTCCATGCGGGCGTTGCCTCCGGTGGGCATGTTGGGATAGTTGGTCCACATCAGTTTCACCCGGCTCAGGTCCATCCGCTCCAGTTCGTCGAAGTCGGGCTGCCAGCCGTTTTCTGCCTTCAGGTTGTAGTTCACCACCTTGGCTCCCAGTATCTTGCTTAGCGAGGTGTAGGTGGGGTAGCCGGGGTTGGGTACCAGCACCTCTTCGCCGGGATTGACAAAGGCGAGGGTGACGTGGAGTATGCCCTCTTTGGAGCCTATCAGCGGTTGTACCTCACTCTTCGCGTCGATTTCCACTCCGTACCATCTTTTGTAGAACTGTGCCATCGCCTGTCTCAGTTCTGCGATACCCATGGTGGGCTGGTAGCCGTGTGCCTCTGGCTGTTGTGCCACCCGGCACAGCGTGTCGATGGTCTGTGGCGACGGGGGCATATCGGGGCTTCCTATGGCCAGACTGATGATGTCCTTGCCCTCGGCGTTCATCTGTGCCACCTCTTTCAGTTTTCTGCTGAAGTAGTATTCGCTCACCTGTCCCAGCCGGTCGGCGGGTCTGATGGCGTTTGTCTGTTCTTCGCTTGTCATGTTCATTTCAAGTATTTCTTGTTTCTCTCAAGTGTTTCTTGTTTCTCTCAAGGGGTGTTCCGTTTATTTTTGTATGTATTCTCCCAAAATCTTCAGTTCTCTTGTCAGCGGACCGATGGCGTCGATGCTCTGGCGGTATCGTGTCAGACTATCGTAGGTCACATCCACGTAGAACAGGTATTCCCATTCGTGGCCGATGATGGGCAGCGACTGTATTTTGGTGAGGTTGATCTTATAGAATGACAGGATGCTCAGCACCTGCGACAGCGAACCCTCTTCGTGGGGCAGGGCAAATACCATGCTCGACTTGTTGGTCTGCTCCAGCGGCCTCAGAAAGTCTGCCTTCTGGGGATTGCACACCACCAGAAAGCGGGTGAAGTTGTGCTTGTTGTCCTCGATGTGGTTCTCCAGTATCTTCAGTCCGTACAGTTGCGCCGCGTCCTCACTACAGATGGCGCACCATCCCTTGCACTGGTGGCGGGCGATGTATTCGGCAGAACCGGCGGTGTCTTCGCTTTCCACGGCCTTCAGGGTGGGGTGGTTGGCGAGGAAATTGCGGCATTGCATCAGCGCCACGGGGTGGGAGTGAACCTCCTGCACGGTGTCCCAGCTGTCTTCGGGCAGACAGCAGATGCAGTGGGAGATGTGCAGCTTGTGTTCTCCTACTACTGTCGTCTCGGAGTCGCGCAGCAGCTCGTAGTTGTGTAGCAGACTTCCCGCGATGGTGTTCTCTATCGCCACCATGCCTATCACGGTGGGGTCGCGCTTGATGTTCTCGAACACGCTCTCAAAGGTGGCGCAGCAGATAAGCTGCACTTGCTCTCCCTCGAAGTAGCGGTGTGAGGCGATGTCGTGAAACGAGCCTGGCACTCCTTGTATAGCAATCCTTTTCATGTTGTCTCTGTTCTCTTGTTCTTATCAAAAATCCCGCCTCAGTAGGTGAAGCGGGATTTTGTTGTAAATCGTCTTTTCAGATGTTCATCAAACCATAAGTTGAAATTTACACGCAACTTCCCGCTTCACAGTGCCCTGCAAAGTAAAAATAATAGCTGAAAAAGTACGCGGTCAACTTCTGCATGATTACTTCTCTATTTTTATATCGTTTAATACGTTTTTTGCCTATTATGGTTGCAAAAGTATAATATTTCTGTCAAACGAGCAAATAAATTGAAACTTTTTTGCCGCTTTCTTGGCTTGTGGGGCAGTAGATAGACTGGCGGCCTTGCCTATAGTCCCAGTGGGTTCATGTAGCTGTAAGCCTGTTTCACTTTGTGTTCTACCCCCTCTGCAGAGTACTCTCCGTTGACGTTGGCGAGGGCGTTGGGGTCGAGTTCCAGCACTTTCTGCATGTCTTCCTCCGCTCCCTTGGTGTCGCCCTGTTCGTATTTCACCTTGCCCCTTTCCTTGTATGCCTCGATAGAGAAGGGGTTCAGTTCTATTACCCTGCCATAGTGCTCCAGCGCCTTTGCTGTATCTCCCTGTGCCGATGCCACTCGGGCCTGCAGCATCAGGGTCTCTTCGCTTTCTGCGTAGTTGCTTGCTAAGTGACCGGCATCCTCTGCCGCCCCTTTCACATCGCCCATGGCCAGCAGCAGTCTTGCCCTCATCAGGTAAGCCGAAGCCAGTTGGCTGTCGGTGGCAATCGCTTGTGTCAGCAGGGCGATGGCTTGGATGGCGTTCCCTTGTCCTGCCGTAGCCTGTGCCTGCAGATACAGGGTGGCGGCATCCTTGCCGTCGATGGCAAGTGCCTTTGCACAGACTTCCTCCATCATGGCGTAGTCCTCCTGCATGTATGCCACCCGTGCCCATTGTTTCAGTATCTCCGTATTGTCAGGGGCGGCCTGTGCCAGTATCTTCATTTGTTCGATAGCCTGTGGCAGGGCATCCACGCTGATCAAGGTGCGAGCCAGATAGTCGCGTATCTCCATGTCCTCATGTATCTTCAAAGCGTCCACGAAGCAGCGGATAGCGATGTCAGCCCGTCCGGTGCGTGTAGCCCGCACTCCGTCATATTTCAGTTTGTCAAAGCGTCTTGCCTCCTCTTTCTGTGCCTGCTCCTCGGCACTCTCTACTTTGCCTGTGAAAAAAGATTTCAAGAATCCCATAGTCGGTATGATGTGTTGATGATATTGGGGCACCTGTTGCCGGTGCCCGTCGGTTGTTGTCGGTAGGTTGGCTGTTGTCGGTCTGTTGACTGTGTTGTCGCGGGAGATGCCGTCAAGGCTGGTCGTTCTGGAAGAGCGGGTCTTCGGGCATCACCATGACAGGTGCCTGTTCGTTCATCTTCAGTATGTTCTCGGGCACGTATTCTTTATCTACCACCAGTCTGAACATGTACTCCTCCACCCAGCGGTGGGTCATAATCATGCAGCCCTGCTGTCCCCAACTTGCTCCCCAGCTGTTTTCCACCTTCCATTTGGTGGGCTTGCCGTTGCTGTCCAGATCTACGGCGCACAGCGTCATGGCGTGGGTAGAACCGCTGTCAAAGGTGCTGATGCGCTCAGCCTTGTCCATCTTGAAATCGATGCCGAACAGCGCTCCATAGTCGTAGTTCTCGGTGTCTCCGTAGCCGTTGGTCCTGTCAAGCATCTTGCCCACGTCGTACGAACTGTACAGTTTTCTGCCGTCCTTGAGCGACTTGATGGCCATATCGGCGATGTCTTCCATGGGCAGGTTGATGTATTTCCAGTTGTGTCCGTCCTGTACGTGGCGGTCCAGCTCCACCTCATAGGTCTTGTAGTAAGGGCGTCTGGGGTCGTTCATCACCATGATAAACGAGCCGTTGAGCTGTCTGCCCACTACTTCCTGTGCAAAAGTCAGCGGGGTATAGGTCTTCTTCTCCGTCACCGCTTTCTTGTCCTTGTTCTTCATGGCATATTCGAACGATACGGGGGGCTCGCCCATGGTCATGGCAAGCACGCGATATACGGTGGCAAGCATCTTGGTCTTTTCAGCCTCGATGGCTTTGCTCTTCTTGCCCTCTGCCACCATCTTGCGCAGCGCCAGTCCGTATTCCCTCAGTTTGGCATCCAGTATGCGCGACATTCTGGCGGTGTTTTCCGTGGAATAGGTCTCGGGCATCACCTCCTTGGGCACCAGTCCGTATTTGTCGGTCAGGTCTGCCACGCCACAGAAGGTGCCGCCGTCGTTGAGCGGGTTTTTGAAGAAGAACTGCACACGCTGGTCGTCTATAGGCTTGGCAGCGGTGTTGATGACTCCCTGCAAAAACAGGTTTGCCTTTTCCAGTTGGTCCCAGAAGAACAGGTATGCCTGCGACAGTTCCACGCGCAGCGAGTCGGTGCGTTTGGCGTAGTCGGCACGCAGCACGTTCAGTCCGCTGAACATCCAGCATCTTCCGCTGCTCTTCTGGTCGGTGATAGACTGTTTGTCTGTTTCGATGCTGAAATGGGTGTCAAGCGTAGCGCTGTTGCTGTATTGTTTTGCCAGGGCGTCGATGGAGTTTCCCGCCATGGCATTGGCCAATGCCTTCTGTGCCGGCGACAGTTGCTGTGCCGATTTGATTTCTTCCAGCATTTTTGCCGAGATTCCTCCTTCTGCATTTTGTGCCCAACTGCTTAATGATAATGCCATGGAGATGGCGACAAGTCCTATTCTTTGTTTCATTATAAAAATATGTTTTTTGTATGAGTTTCTAAATATTGTATGTCCTATAAAGGTGGAAATGAACAGAACTTACCTTAAATCAGTTCCGCTTTGTCAATCCCTGTCATCTGGGCGACGGTGTTCACATCCATGCCGTTAGCCAGCAATTTCTTGGCGATTGCCAATCGTTCAGACTGTATTCCCTCTGCCCGTCCTCTCTCAAGTCCTCTCTCAAGTCCCTGCGCCATTCCTCTCTCAAGTCCCTGCGCCATTCCTCTCTCAAGTCCCTGCGCCATTCCTCTCTCAAGTCCCTGCGCCATTCCTTTCTCAAGTCCCTGCGCCATTCCTCTCTCAAGTCCCTGCGCCATTCCTTTCTCAAGTCCCTGCGCCATTCCTTTCTCAAGTCCGCGTTTTAAGGCACTCTCGATGTAGGTTTTTTCCGTGCGGATGATGTCCCAAAACTTGTCATAGCCCAGTAGTTGCGCTTCGGTATATGCCGACTCCTCGACCACCTGAAGGGCCTTGCTGATTTCGGGATTGTCCAACAGTTCGCGGTCAATTTCCTGTATTCCCTCTTCCACCTCCGTGAGGTAGCGGAGCCACAGTACCTGCATCTTGCGCTCGGAGAACGAGTGGGGACGGAATTTGGGCAGTTCCACAAATACCAGATGCAGACCGTCTATCACCTTCTCGGAGTAGAGTTCGTGCACCATGCGGTAATAATGGTAATACTCTGGGACGTCTTTCTCGAAAATGTCATTCACCAGGTTGAGCGAATATACTGGCTCCAGCAGGTGGTAGTTCTCCTTGCGGTCCAACTGGCGCACGTATGCCTTGGCGGAATTGAACAGCACGCGCTGCATGAACTCCTTCGACCATACCATCTGCATCTCTACCAGGAACTGCCGCCCGTTCCTGTCCCTGCATCTCACATCCACGATGCTGTTCTTGCGCAGCGGGTTGTCGGGCACCATTTCCGGTTGCAGGTACTCCACATCGGTCACCAGTTCTTCCTCGCTGAGGGGAAGAAGGGCGTTGAGCAGACTGATGACGAGGTCGGGATGCTCGCCGAATACTCGCTTGAAAGTCATGTCAGCCTTGGGGTCAAGATATCTTTTTGCCATACCGTAATTTTGTCTGTCTGTTATGCATGAATACGATGCTTCATTACGTTCATTGTGCAAATGTAGATAAAATCTGCGAAATATGCTCAAAAACGAAGTGAAGATTTGAAATGACATATATAATATTATGTAAACAGGATAGCACATTCAGAGTGGAAATTTGTAGAACTAACATATAGTGAATGGCAGATATCATGGGTGATGCAGGTCTCTCTGTGGCTCAAATCTACCAGTCAGGTAGCTGTGAGATTGTTCAAATTTTCCCTTTCCCTGTTCTAAATGTGCAGATTTATCAGAAACCAATAAAATAATTCGGGTTTTTCTTTGCTGATTGTGAAAAAGTCTTTATCTTTGCACTCGTTATTTAAACCCTATTTATTAATTAAAAAGGAAAAGATTATGAAAAAGATCGTCTTGATGGCTGCTTTCGCAGTAGCAAGTATCGCAGCAAGTGCACAGGTTTATGTTGGTGGT
>CALZXH010000095.1 GCA_945830055.1 uncultured Prevotella sp. | reverse complement strand
CCCGCGACCCCCAGCTTGGAAGGCTAGTGCTCTATCAACTGAGCTATTTCCGCTTTTAAGACTTCCAAAGCATGACAGAAAAACGTGCCTCACTTTGCTCGGTCTTGTAATCTCAAAAATGAGTGGGTGGTGATGGATTCGAACCACCGAAGTCGAAAGACAGCAGATTTACAGTCTGCCCCATTTGGCCACTCTGGTAACCACCCTTTTCTTTTCTCAGTGCAACGCTTTTGCACCGGTTCTCTTTCAATGCTCAGCCTCGCATCTTTGTTCTTTTGGAGCCTCTTGTCGGATTCGAACCAACGACCCCGAGATTACAAATCACGTGCTCTGGCCAACTGAGCTAAAGAGGCGTTCTTTGCAGCCGTTCCCTTTCGAGTTACGACTTGTCTGAAAACGGCTGCAAAGTTAGCCATATTTTTTAAATCACCAAAACTTTTCGTGACTTTTTTAATAATTTCTCGTTTTTTCTTTGATTTTCTGCAGCTGTACCTTCAATGAGTCCACACAGAGATCCACACCTTCTTCAAATGTATCGCTCACTTTTTCCATATATACGGAGTGACCGGGCACCGAAACGGTGATGTTTACTTCCTTGTTCTGCGCGGTAGCAGGCTTCACTACCTTTAATACCACCTCTACTTTCTGTATATCTTCGTAAGACTTTTCCAACTTGGCGACCTTCTTTTGGATGAACGCCTGTAATTTCTCGGTAGCATCGAAATGAATTGACTGAATCTTGATTTCCATAAATACCTCCGTTTTTACGCTCTTGGATGAGCTTTGTTATACACTTTTTTCAGTTGCTCAAACGTGGTGTGGGTATAAATCTCGGTAGTAGCAAGACTTTCATGCCCCAGCAGTTTTTGCACACTTTCCAATCCGGCATCGTTATTGAGCATGGCTGTGGCAAACGAGTGCCTGAGCACATGCGGCGAGCGTTTCTTCATTGTGGTCACCTTTTGCAGATTGTCCCTTACCAGGGTTCTCACCTTTACAGGGGTCATTCTTCTGCCCCGGTCATCCACAAAGAGTGCTCCGCAACAGTTCTTCACCTGCGCATCCCGTTCCTTGATATAAGCTTCAAGCGTATTCTCCAGCTCCGGTCCGAAAGGCACAATTCTCTGTTTGTCTCTCTTGCCCGTCACTTTGATCTGCGCTTCCACGAAATCCACAGCACTGTCATCCAAAGATACCAGTTCTGCGAGTCGGATGCCTGTTTCATAAAACATCATCAGTATGGTGCGCGCACGCATATCCTCAAATGTTCCATTCCACATACCCTCTCCATCGAGCAGCCGGTCCATATCGCTTTCCCGCACGAACTGCGGCAGCAACTTGGCTTTTTTCGGCCCCTTAATAAGGTGTGCCGGGTTGCGTTTCACCATATTCCTGATTAGGCCGAAGCGATAGAGCGATCGCAAGGCACTGAGCCTGCGGTTGACGGTACTGGCGGTATTTCCCCCATCCATCATGTGCTCCATCCATCCTCTTACCACATCTGAGTCTATGGTTTCCCAGGAGAGTTGGCAGTCGAGCATCTCGAAATACTTTTCGAAAGCCTCAAGGTCTGACCTGTAACTTTCGATGGTTCTCGGCGAATAATTTCTCTCCGAGCACAAGTAGTCCAAGAACTTCTCAATCATCCTCAAAACGGTTGCACTTAAACGATGTTTCGGCAACGAAAATACGGAAATTTATTCGAACTACCAAATTTTCCGGGAACTATTTTATTCCTCGGTGTTCTTGAGTTTCTGCACGTAAATGGCGCGTTCCATCTTGAGCCTCTTCAAAACAGACGGTTTGTCGAATTGCTGACGTGCGCGGAGTTCTTTCACAACACCTGTCTTCTCAAACTTTCTCTTGAATTTCTTGAGGGCCTTTTCAATGTTCTCGCCTTCTTTTACGGGTACAATAATCATTTGTTTTTTTGATTTAGAATTTATAATTAAACATGTTTTCGGGCATGGTGCCACGATTAGCGGGTGCAAAATTACAACTTAATATTTTATCTGCCAAACATTTATGTCACTTTCTTTGACATATAATAGGTCGGGTAGCCTGACGCAGCCACTCCCTCTCTTCGTCTTGCAGCCATGGCGAGAGCGTTTCAAACACATGACGGTGATAGCCGTTGAGCCACAACGTTTCTTCCGGTTCCAGTTCTTCAGCATTGACAGGTTCCATATCTATAGGGCACAGAGTGAGAGGCTCCAGCTGCAGGAACTTGCCGAACTCTGTCTGCATATATGGGGTAACAAGCATCGTATTCTCGATGCGCACACCAAAACGATGGTCAAGATAGAGCCCGGGCTCATTGGTCACCGTCATCCCCGGCAACAGGGGGGCGCCTCTCCACTCCATACGTATCTGATGGGGACCCTCATGTACCGACAGATAACTGCCCACACCATGCCCCGTGCCGTGCATGTAGTTCATTCCCTCACGCCACATGGCACTGCGCGCCATCATGTCAATCTGCGTACCGGTAGCCCCCTCCGGAAATTTTGCCATGGCAAGCCGGATGTGCCCTTTCAGCACCAGGGTATAGACATGCCGCTGTTCGGGAGTGAGGGGTCCCAAGACGATGGTACGGGTGATATCTGTAGTACCGTCGGCATACTGCGCACCGCTGTCGAGCAGCAGAAATCCCTCGGCTTTGAGCAGGGCATCGGTCTCGGGGGTGGCTTCATAGTGCACGATGGCTCCATGCTCCTGATAGCCGGCAATGGTATCAAACGAGATGTCCCTGAACTGTTCCTGTTCTGCCCTAAACAGTGTCAGTTGCCTGTCGATGCTCATCTCCGTCTGTCCGCCTGCCTGTACAGCGGGTTTCAGCCAGCGCAGAAATCTTACCATTGCCACGCCGTCACGCACCATGGCCCGTCTGAATCCGGCAATCTCTGCATCATTCTTCACAGCCTTCATCATAGGAACGGGCGAGGCACCGTTTCTCTTCTCCATGCAGCGCACTTTATTATATAATGTGTACGACGTTTCTCCCTCGTCCATCAGTATGTTGTATTCGCCATATTGCTTCAAGGCGTCGCCTACGCCGCTGTAAGGGGCAACCTCCACCCCACTCTGCCGCATCTGCAGCAGGGCGTCTTCTGTCATCTGCTCCTTGTCGGCAAACAGCACCGCCTTCTCTGGCATGACGAGCATGTACGCCACAAACACGGGAGTGCAATGTACATCTGTGCCGCGCAAATTGGTAAGCCACGCTATATCGTCCAGTGCCGATACAAAGATGCCACAAACGGTATGTTCCTTCATCCATTGGCGAACACGTGCCAGTTTTTCGGCGCAGCTTTCACCGGCATAAGCCAAAGGGTGCACCACGATACTGCCCGACGGCAGTGGCGGACGGTTCTTCCACAGACGCTGCAGGGGGTCGAAATTGGTGCGTAGCGTGATACCTCCCTCCCGCTTCAGCGCCTCTGCCCACTCTTTCACGGTGCCGGCACTGTTCACCATGCCGTCAACACCCACTACAGCACCCTTCACTTCGCAGAGTTTCTGTCCCAGCCATCCCGTGATGGAGGGTGTGCCCTGCATCCGTTCCTTCATCAGCACGATGCCGGTGCCCTGCAACTGCTCTTCTGCCGCCAGGAAATAGCGCGAGTCAGTCCACAATGCCGCCTCGTCAAGGGTAACCACCACGGTGCCTGCCGACCCGTTGAACCCGCTCACATACTCTCTCCCTTTCCAGTGGTCGGGCACATACTCTCCATGATGCGGATCGGTGCTCGGGAAAATGAAGGCATCCATCTTTTCCTCTCTCAGAATGGCTCTGAGCTCATCTATACGTTGTACGATTGTTGAATTTGTCATTGTTTTGCAATTTGTACTTTACAAAGATACATGTTTTCAGAATTTATAACAAATTATCTTTGCCGAAATGAACGGCAAACCACTCTTTTTTACTAACTTTGCCCTGCGTTTATGATGGGGAGCACCCCGTCTGCGCATCAGGTAAAAGGATGTTTTCTCCCGACTGAAAGAGTTTAAAGACAACACATTATAAACAAACATCAATACAATTATGGGATTCTTAACTAACGACAAACTGGTGATTGTAGGTGCCGGTGGCGCTATCGGTTCCACCATGGTACAGACAGCATTGACAATGAAACTCACTCCTAACGTATGCCTGTACGACGTTTACGCTCCCGGTATGGAGGGTGTGATGGAAGAGATGTTCCACTGTGGATATGACAGCGTGAACCTCACCGCCACCACTGACGTGGCAGAGGCTTTCAAAGATGCCAAATATATCATCTCTTCGGGCGGTGCTCCCCGCAAGGCCGGCATGACCCGCGAAGACCTGCTGGCAGGCAACTGCAAGATTGCTGAGGAGCTGGGAAAGAACATCAAGCAGTACTGCCCCGACGTGAAGCACGTGGTGGTGATCTTCAACCCCGCTGACCTCACCGGACTGGTTACCCTGCTCTACTCTGGTCTGAAGCCCTCACAGGTGACCACTTTGGCGGCTCTTGACTCTACCCGTCTGCGCAGCGAACTCTGCAAGAAGTTCGGCGTAAAGAGCGACGACGTTACCGGTTGCCGCACCTTCGGCGGACATGGCGAGCAGATGGCTGTATTCGGCAGCAAGGTGATGATTCAGGGCAAGCCTCTGAGCAGCATTATCGGCACCGATGCCCTTCCTCAGGAGGAATGGGAAAAGTTGCGTACCGACGTGGTACAGGGCGGCGCCAAGATTATCCAGCTCCGCGGCCGTAGCTCATGGCAGAGCCCTGCCTACTGCTCTGTAGAGATGATCCGTGCCGTGATGGGCGGTGAAGCTTTCCAGTGGCCCGCAGGCACATACGTGAAGAACGAGAAGTATCAGAACATCATGATGGCAATGGACACTACCCTCTCTACTGACGGATGCACCTATAAGATGCCCGAGGGAACAGCAGAGGAAATGGCTGCGCTGGACGCAAGCTATGCCCACCTGTGCAAGATGCGCGACGAGCTCGTTACACTCGACATCGTTCCTCCCGTGAGCGAATGGAACAAGATTAACCCCAATCTTTAATATACGATATCAGGGGATGGGCACACCCGTTGCGGTGTGCCCATTTTTCATACCTTGAGCGGAATTCCTATTCATCCGCCACTTTCTGACTACCGACCTGACCGAAAAACACACATTATGACACCCACCCGACACACCCCGCTGCAGGGCAAGGCATACCTGCTGCTCTGCCTGCTTATTCTTTCCCCTTTGCACATGAGGGCACAATTGCCCGAACGTACACCGGAGAACGTGAAGAAATACACAGCCCTTTGCCGGCAACACATCTACCGCGACATGAAAGGAATGTATCGCGAAAAGGGGAAGGCGCTGGTCTATCCTTTCCTGGCACCGGGCAGCAGCCAGTATCTTGACATGCTGTGGGACTGGGACTCATGGCTGAGCGATGTGGCCCTGCGCCAGATACTGCTGGAACATGGTACCGACAAGGACCGGCAGGAGGCGCTGCAATACGAACAGGGATGCGTGCTCAATGCCCTGCACTATGGTGGAATGGACGGATGGATTCCTATCTGGATTGAACGCGACGCCCCCTCACGCGAGGAGATGCTGGCAAACAGGAATCCATGGAAGAGCAATATGCACAAGCCAACCATCGCCCAGCATGCGGCTTTCATCGTGCGCCACATGGGAGGCGACGCTGAATGGCTGAGGGAACACTTCTACAGACTGCAGGCTTTCGAAAGCCTGTACCTAAACTACCACCGCCATGCCGCCACAGGACTGATGTACTGGCAGACGGACGAGGCGATTGGGGTGGACAATGACCCCAGCACGTTCTACCGTCCCCACGGAAGTTCGGGTTCTATCTTCCTCAACACGCTGATGTACAGGGAACTGCTTGCCATGAACTATCTTGCCGGCTGTCTGAATATGTCCGAGATAGCAGAAAGGTTCGGCAAAGAGGCTGAAGTACTGAAAGCCAGAATACAAGAGCATTGCTGGGATCCGCGCGACGGGTTCTATTATAGTGTGGATCTGAACCTGCTGCCTGTTGCCGCTCCCAATGTAGATGGCGTAAAACCGGGACAACTGTTTCTGCACGTAGGACAACCGCGCACCTACCACTGTCTGATACAGCGTCTCAGTGTATGGAGCGGATTCATGGCTATGTGGGCAGGAGTGGCTACTGAAGCGCAGGCACGGAGCATGGTAGAAAAGCATTATAAAGATACCACCTCCTTCAATGCTCCGGCAGGCATCCGCACGCTCTCACCAATGGAGAAGATGTATGACCTGCGCGCCAGCGGCAATCCTTCTTCTTGGCAGGGTCCGATATGGATAAACGTCAACTACCTTGTGTTCAGAGGACTGGTGAAATACGGCTACCGCAAGGAAGCACAGGAACTGGCAGAAAAGACCATCCTGCTGTTGGGCAGGGACTACGAGCGGTTCGGTGCCCTGCACGAATACTACCTGCCCGAGAACGGTGAGCCCGTACTGAACAAAGGATTTCAGAACTGGAACCTGCTGGTGCTCAATATGGCTGCATGGCTGGAGGGAAAACCCGTTGCAGAGGAGTTTTGAGTTACCTACTGTTCAAAGGCTCTTCCACTCTGCGATGGTGCGTGTATCGGAAGAGAAATTCATGCCGATGCGGATGACCTGGCGCGAATCGGAGGCGTAGGGCTTGGCGTATCCTTTCTGCTCAATCTGCTGCAAAGCCTCTTCGGCACTGCCGTCCATCTTGAACTCGAAGATATAAACGTAATCCTTGAGTTCAAGGGTGCAATCCACACGGCCATAGCTCTGGCGGTCTTCTATCTTGACGGCAAGGCAATAGACTCCCAGTAGCCGCAACAGCAGATAGAAGGTGTACTGGAAGTGCTTCTCGGTGGCCTTGATGTCCTTCAGCGCATCATGGCTGTCGTAGGGGATGCTGGAAAGGAAGGAGGCGAGCGACTCGCAGAAGGGTTCTATCTCGCCTCGGTTCAGCTGACGGAAAGCCTCCTGTACCCAGGATATGGCAAACCGCAGCAAAGACAACTACAAGGAAGAGAATGCCCAACTGAAGAAGCGCATTCGGGATTTGGAGACAGCTTTGGAGTTCTCCAAAATGGAGACTTGTGCCCGTGACATGATGATAGACAAGGCCGAGGAGTATTATCCACTTTGAGGCAGGAGTCGGCATCTGGGGGCAGCAAGCCATCCCGACCGTC
>CALZXH010000094.1 GCA_945830055.1 uncultured Prevotella sp. | reverse complement strand
CGGTTTGAGGGAGCAATGGGGTTCCATTGTAACGGAAAAGCGGAAAGACAGATGACAAAAAGAACCATTTCGTTAAGCCAAATGAGCAGAGCCAAGCGTGCTTGAGCTATGCCATGGCGAGAAATGGTCGGATTTATTCCAAAGTATGTTTGCGCAGAACAGTCTAATGACCGATTTGGGTTTAATCCCATACCATCAGAGTAGGATTTCATCAGACAGGAGCTGCAATATACTGCAGTTCTTGTGCTTTTTCATATACCTTTCTACCGCATCCACGCGCTCGCCACCGTATGCCTTGCGTCTCAAGATACTGTTGACCACCCACTGTATCTTGGCTACGTGCATGTCACAATTGTGCTGCACATTTCCCCGCTGTATCTGAGGGAACGAATACATGCTGAGAATATAGAACTGCAGGCAGTCGGGCACTATCATGGAACGCACCATCTGACTACGCTGGGCTTTGGTATAATAATGGGCATACACAGGATAGTCGGCTCCCAGATATTTGTCCAGACAAATGCCCAACGAATTGTTGGTGATGATGATACTTTGGTCGAGCGAGCCTATCTGCGTATATATCCGCGGAATTTCGGTACCGGGCAGCGCGTCGATAAGGCGGTCAAAGGCAGCCTGCATCTCGTCAGCCACATCCTCCATATCGGCATATTGCTGCCCCACCTCATTGATAATCGACTGCAATACGGAATCCTGATAAAACCGCAAAAAACGTGTGTTTATCTCTTGGTCGTTTACCTTTCCTATTTTCAGCACATCCTCTATCAGCGTCCTGGTCTCCATAGGATACCTGGTGTTCATCTTCTGCAATGCCGAGAAGTCTCCCGTAGTAAGGTAAAGTGCCTCTATACGGTCATAGCGCTCGATGACGGCAACAGAATTGTCATCATCCATGTTGAGCTTGAGTTTCCACTGACAGCCCACACACAATAACATACAGAAAACCAAAAAACCGTATATCCTCAGCATAGTGTGTGAAATCGTTTGTTAATTTTGCTGCAAATCTACTAAAAAATATTGTAAATACAGAATATACTGCTAAAAAAGTTAAAAAACAGAAGACAAAAAAACCGAATTATCTTTTATTTCATTGAAAAAAACATATAAAGCACACTTTTTCTGCCTAACTTTGTAAAGGAAAACAATCAATACAACATGATGAAAAGAAATAACCTATGCCTTGCTTTGCTTCTCATTTCCATGGGGAGTATGGCACAAAAGACGCTCAATGTAAGCGTAAAAAACAATGCGGCAACCGACAGAAACGCCGTACCGGTAGTCATCGACCTGAAGGCACAGTCTGTCCCTGTGAAAAGCGCCATGGTAACCCTTGACGGAGTGGAAACCGCCTGTCAGCTGGATGACCTGGACGGCGATGGCACTTACGACGAACTGTGCTTTATCACCAGCCTGAAGAAAAAGGAAGAAAAGACATTTGCAGTAAGCCTGAGCGAAGAAGGTACTCCCAAGCAATATCCTGCCAAGGTGTATGCCGAAATGCTGATGTCCAACAAGAAGGTGAAGAGCAGCAACAAACACGACCTTTACATCAGCAGTCTGACCGTGGATAACGGCACCAATCCCTATTGGATGCTGCACCATCACGGACCGGCATTTGAAAACGAACTGGTGGCATACCGTATCTATTTTGACCATCGGCAGACAGTAGATATCTACGGAAAGTACAGACAGGGTCTGGAACTGAAACAGACACAGTTCTATCCTGACAATGAACAGAAAGCCAACGGCTACGGCGATGATGTGCTCTGGGTAGGCCAGACCTTCGGACTGGGCACCCTGAGAGGATGGGACGGCAACGCTCCGCAGATGCTTAGCGATGTGGAACACCGCACACTGAGACTGGTATCAAGAGGACCTCTGCGTACCATTGTCGAGGTAATAGATGACGGATGGAAAGCCCCCTGCCCCACCACGCAGGAGCGTATCAGCATGACAACCCGCTATACCCTCTACGCAGGCAAGCGCGACTGTGAAGTGGGCGTTTCGTTCGACAAATCCATACCCTCGCACAACTTTGCCACAGGTATCATCAATGTCAAGAATTCGGTGGAACACAGCAACGGCAAGGGACTCCGCGGATGCTGGGGTACTGACTGGCCCGTATCGGAAAAGGATTCTGCTGGTCACAAGCGCGAAACCGTAGGTCTGGGCATCTACATCCCCCAAAAGCATGTGGTGAAGGAATTGGCTGCCAACAAGGACAACTATCCGTTCGTAGTGGGCAACATCGACCGGCAGTTTACCTATCACATCACCTTCTGTTCTGACAACGAGAGCTGGGGATTCCACTCTGCCAAGGAGTGGTTTGCCTATCTGGACGGCTGGAAAAAGGAACTGGATTCCCCTGTCACGATCAACATCAGATAAGCATCGGGCAATACCTCTCTGGTGTTGCTCAGTTACAAACACGACAAACAGTCCTTCATGATTATAACACTCGTCATACTTTTCATCACTGCCGCCCTGTTTGCTGTAGGCAAGGTACGGTCAGACATCGTGGCACTGTGTGCACTGGTGTCATTGGTTGTGACCGGCATCCTCACTCCTGAAGAGGCTTTGGCAGGTTTTTCGAATCATGTGGTGATTATGATGGTGGGACTGTTTGTCGTGGGAGGTGCCATCTTCCAAACCGGACTGGCAAAGAAAATCAGCGGAAAAATCATGAAGATGGCAGGCGACAGCCAACTGCGTATCTTTATCATGGTGATGTGCGTCACGGCTGCCATAGGAGCTTTCGTAAGCAATACCGGTACGGTGGCACTGATGCTGCCCATCGTGGTGAGTCTGGCAGCAAAGGCCAAGACCGACAGCCGCAGACTGCTGATGCCATTGGCATTTGCAAGCAGTCTGGGCGGTATGCTCACGCTCATAGGAACCCCGCCCAACCTTGTCATTCAGGAAGTACTGACGGATGCCGGCTACCGTCCTTTGTCATTCTTCTCGTTCTTCCCTGTTGGTGTTGTCTGCATCGTAGTGGGCACCATCATACTGTTGCCTTTGAGCGCCACCCTCAAAAGTGAGAAAGACCTCAGTGACACGAAGAGCAAGAAAAGCCGCAAGTCGCTGCAACAACTGGTAAGGGAATACCACCTGGACGAGAACCTGGCACGGCTCACCGTGAACGAAGGCTCTGCCCTGTGCGGAAAAAGCGTGATGGATATTGATATCCGCAACCGCTACGGCCTGTCTATTCTGGAAGTGCGCAGGGAGACAAGAAAACAGAAAGGCATCATCCAAGAGGTGGAACAGCGCATGGCAGGTCCTGACACGGTGATTCAAACAAACGACATCATCTACGTGACCGGCAGCCGAGAGCAGTCCCGGCGGTTTGCCGCTGACTTTGCCCTACAGTCCTCTGATAAAACAGACAACAACCAAGACAAGGCGACACTTCACTTCTATGATATCGGCATTGCCGAGATAGTGACCATGCCCACCTCGAAACTGATCAACCGGGAAGTCAAGGACACGGGGTTCCGCAGCAAATATGGAGTCAACATTATCGGCATCCGCAGGAACAACGAATACATCATGGATAATCTTGTCCATGTAAGACTACATTCCGGAGATGTGCTGCTGGTGCAGGGAACATGGCAGGCAATATCCCGTTTGGAACACGATGAAGAAGATTGGGTGGTACTGGGACAGCCTTTGGAAGAGGCAGCCAAAGTGACCCTGGACTACAAGGCACCGATGGCAGCTTTCATCATGCTGATGATGATTGCCACCATGGTGTTCGACTTTATCCCCATTGCCCCTGTCACCGCTGTGATGATTGCCGCCTTGCTGATGGTGCTGACGGGCTGTTTCAGAAACGTGGAGGCAGCCTACAAAACCATCAACTGGGAGAGCATCGTATTGATAGCCGCCATGATGCCCATGTCGGTAGCACTGCACAAGACGGGCGCATCATCGTTCATCTCTCACTCGCTGGTCGGCGGCTTGGGTTCGTATGGTCCGTACATGCTACTGGCAGGCATTTATTTCACCACATCGCTGCTCACCCTGTTCATCAGCAACACAGCCACTGCAGTACTGATGGCACCCATAGCCCTCAGTTCATCTGCCGAACTGGGTCTCAGTCCCTATCCTTTCCTCTTTGCCGTAACCTTAGGAGCCAGCATGTGCTTTGCCTCTCCATTCTCCACACCCCCTAACGCCTTGGTGATGCGTGCCGGCAACTACCGGTTCATGGACTATGTGAAGGTGGGACTACCTTTGCAGATTATCATGGGTATCGTGATGGTATTCGTGCTGCCCTGGCTTTTCCCATTCTGAGATATGTTTTTTTGCAGGTAACAAGGTACTCTTACCCTTCTTCCTCTCATCATCTCCTTTTGTATATTCGTAGTATTTTTATGTATTCTAAACCGATGACGAACTGAAGAACATCGCACAGGTGGAGCATTCCAGACACAGATGCTTTGAAAACTTCATAGTAAACTTGGCAAGTGGTTCGGGCAAGCACTTGGGAAGTGGATTTTCCAAATGAAAACTGAATAGAAACCGCTATCTCAACCCCGTCATGTCAAGGTGGAAAATCTGGTTTTTCACCAACTGTTTTTTTTCAATGAACATCGTCATGTATATGGGCGCATAGATAATCTTGTCGCGGGTCTTCATGTTGCCATTACACAAGACGTAAGCCCTTGCTATCGCATAGTCGGGATTGCCCACCACATTGTTAAGGGCATGATGTCTTTCGTAATCCTTTCCCGACTTCACCTCTATTGGCACCACCTTTCCCTCCTGTTCCAAGATAAAGTCAAGTTCTCCCTGACGCTTGTTGGAAAAATAATATACACAATGTTCGTACCCGCCGAAACCATGGGCAACCAACTCCTGTGCCACGAGATTCTCGTATATAGCCCCGTTATTGACCGAAACCTCATCGTTCAACATCTTCATCTGAATCCCTGAGGCATATTGGCAGGCAAGGAGTCCTAAATCGTTCAGAAACAATTTGAAGAGATTTCGCTGTTCATTAAGTTTCAGAGGCACCGCAGGTTCCTTGACATTATAGGTGGGCAGTGCGACACCGGCATCCTTGAGCCAAAGCACACTGTCTTCATACTTGGAGAAACGGGCATGCTCGTTAAGTTTCTTCAATATGAACCGCTTGTTCTTGGCGTCCAACTCAGATGGGATTAGATCGAAAATCTCACGGATTTTCAGTTTGTTATCCAAGTCATATTGACTGATGTCCCAACGATACAGGGAGAGTATCTCCTGTTGTTTCTCCTCCACCACATTCAGATCATTCGTGTCAAGATAAGACTGTACCGCCGCTGGCATTCCACCGACGACAAGATATAGCCGCACCAACCTCATCATAGAATCATGTACAACCGCATCGACGGGCATCTGCCTCTCCCAACAATCGCGCATGGAAGCCAACACCCCTTCTGTCAAGCCTAATGCCATGGAAAACTCCATCAGGTCGAGAGGATAGACCTCCTTAATCGTCATATACCCGACAGGCACACTTCTGATGTCCTTCAACTCTACCCCCAACATACTACCAGACAAGGCATATCTGCAACTGCCCTCGTCAACGAGGAACTTTATCCACGTGATAATCTCGGGACATTGCTGGACCTCGTCAAAGAAAACGAGAGTATCGGTATTGGATGTTTTTCTCCTGGTATATGCTGAGATACGCAAGAGAACATCCTTGGCATTCTTCGCTCCACTGAAGATCTTATTGGCTGAAATGTCCTCAAGAAAATTGATCTCTATGAGATTGAGTTTGTTGGTCTCGGCATATTTTCTTATTGCGTAGGTCTTCCCCGTCTGTCTCGCTCCGGTAAGAAGCAAGGCTGACTTACTGGTCTTGAAGTGGTTGGCAATAATCCCATCTATTTTCCGACTTATCATAACCTCTTTATAATTAATTATCTACAATCATTAGAATACACTTTTCCAAGGTGTTTTCACCGAAAATCATACACTTTTCCAAGGCGTTTTCACCGAGAATCATACACTTTTCCAAGGTGTTTTCACCGAAAAACATACACTTTTCCAAGGTTTTCCAAGTCCAAAGGTAGTGTTTTAGTTGGAATATTCCAAAAGAAACAGAAAAAAGAATCCCAACTTCAGGATTGGAAATTGGGATTCTTTTTCAGTATATAGGGATAGACCATCCCGGTTATTTAAACACTATCTTCTTGCGTCCTTGGATATAGATGCCCTTTGAGGGTCTAACCACCCTTTGGCCTTGGAGGTTGAAAAGCGTCTGTACGGACTTATCGGTTGCCATGACGGTCTGCTCGATACCTGTCTGTCCGGATGAGAAATCCAACATAGGCATACCGTTCTCCACCTTCCATCTGTATGAGCCGGGGATGTTGACAATCTCGTTGTTCAGCAACTCCACTATCTTCTGCACATCATTTACAGAAACCGCCTTGCAGTCAATCAAGGTTCCACTGGCACTGTTTTCCGCATCGGTGGCTATAAGAGGTGCGGTGGAATACCTTACCACACAAGTGTCTGCCCAGTAGCAGTTCTTCGCCTCACAAGCCGTCTTCTTACCAAATTCGGCTGCTACTGCACCGCTATAGGTAAACTTTGACAGAGCCCAATATCTCGGACCGCACCTTCCGTCTCGTTGAATATAGCGGTTGTCTTGTTACTGGTATTAATCATTCCGGTGATGGAGTGGCCTTGGGAGCCAGCATGTGCTTTGCCTCTCCATTCTCCACACCACCCAACGCCTTGGTGATGCGTGCCGGCAACTACCGGTTCATGGACTATGTGAAGGTGGGACTACCTTTGCAGATTATCATGGGTATCGTGATGGTATTCGTGCTGCCCTGGCTTTTCCCATTCTAAGATATATAGATGGTATCTGTAGTGCCGTTGAGCACAGAAGGATGTGGAGGGTCGTTCCTTCCCCTGCCTTAGCTTTCGGATTCTCAAACCAGTCGTAAGTAATTGCCCTAATAGCTATTGTAATCAGGTTATACTCACCTTTCATGTTCCGTTATCTTTTCGTTCTGTTCATCGACCGGACGACGTCAGTCAATCGACCGACCTCCGTCAGTCACTTGACCGACCTCCGTCAGTCAATCGACCGGACGACGTCCGGTCGATATTAGAACCGATACAAAGATGCAATAAGAAAGACTTTTTACCACATATTTGGAAGACAGTCTTGACATCGTACAGGTTTTTCTCGAACAGCGCTTCATCGCTACTGTCGGCAAACCAGTAGTATCCCTCCTCAAATTTAACCCAAATCGGTCATTAGCGTTATGATGATAACATCTTGTATTTTTGAGC
>CALZXH010000093.1 GCA_945830055.1 uncultured Prevotella sp. | reverse complement strand
TTCTCTAAAACCTAAAACAATCTCAAATCCTTATTATGAACAATGTGATTAATGTTTTTTCAGTATCCTAACCTATTCTCACTTAAACTTTCTTCATCTTTTCAACCGTTATCCCTAACGGTAGGGGAATCCCTTCTTACAATCTTTTTTACCTTACTAATACCTTGTCTAATCCCTTCTGCAATCTTTTTTACCTTACTAATACCTTGTCTAATCCTTTCTTACAATCTTTTTTACCTTCTTAGTACCTGTTGGGTTATTATCCTTCAACTTTCTTTTTTGGCCTTATGTTGACTATCATTTCCTTTGTCAGGGTTGACAAGTGTGGTTTGTACCGCCTTTTGTTCCTATTGACGATGCAAAATTACCGCTGTTTGCGCACACAGCAAAGAAATAAACAAGAAAATTACAAGAAAAATGGCTTTCTCTTGATATAAATCAACAGTTGTGTGCGCACACAATGCAAAAACAAGGGATTATTATGCTGCTTGGGCGTTTTATTCAGGAGTGGAAACCGCCTTCAGTTCTGCCTCCACCAGATTGGTGAGTTCCACGAAGGCGTCCACAGACAACTGCTCAGGCCGCATGGTCATCATGGGGAGGGAATAGAATTCTGTTGAGGCAGGATGCGTACAGAATAGCTGTCGCAGACTGACACGCAGCATCTTACGGCGCTGGTTGAACACGGTCTTGACCACCCTTTTGAACAGGGTTTCGTTGCAGTCGAGGCGGGTGGTGCTGTTGCGTGTCATGCGTATCACGGCACTCTTCACCTTGGGGGGAGGGTTGAACACGTCCTCATCTACCGTGAACAGGTACTCCACATCATACCATGCCTGGATGAGTACGCTCAGTATGCCGTATGCCTTGTTGCCCGGTGCCGATGCCATGCGTAGCGCCACTTCGCGCTGTATCATGCCCGTACAGCAGGGGATAAGGTCGCGGTTGTCGAGCATCTTGAAGAAAATCTGTGAAGAGATGTCGTAGGGATAGTTGCCTGTAAGCACAAAGGGCTTTCCGTCGAACACCTGATGCAGGTCCATGCGCAGGAAGTCGTCGCTGATGATGCTGTCTGTCAGGGCGGGGAAGTGCTCGTGCAGATAATCCACGCTCTCGCTGTCAATCTCCACCACCTTGAAGGACCGTTCCTTCTGCATCAGATACTGTGTCAGCACCCCCATGCCGGGCCCCACTTCAAGTACGGGGATGTTGCTGCAGGCATCCACCGTATCGGCTATCCTGCGGGCTATGTTCAGATCAACAAGGAAATGCTGTCCTAAGTTTTTCTTTGGTCTTACTTGTTTTATCATAGGTACAAAGGTACGATTTTGCACGAAATATACCAAACTGAGAGGCATTATTTGCCTCTTTCTTTGGCTTTCTTGAAAATACGCAGTATCTTTGTCCTGCTAAAGCGGAAGATATAGAAAATACCGGATGATGAACTGGAAACATATTGTAAATGTGGTGGTGAAGATAGTGATGCCCTTGGTATTGGGCGGCGCTATCCTTTACTGGATGTACCGCAATTTCGATTTCCAGCAGGTGAGACACGTGTTGCTGCATGAGATGAGCTGGACCTGGATGCTGCTTTCCATGCCCTTTGGCGTGCTGGCACAGATGTTCAGGGCATGGCGCTGGCAACTCACCTTGGATCCCATCGGCGAGCGTGCACGCACCAGCACCTCGGTGTATGCCATCTTCCTGTCGTATGCCGCCAGTCTGCTCATCCCCCGTGTGGGAGAGTTTACCCGTTGTGGCGTGCTGAAGCGTTACGACGGCATCTCCTTCTCCAAGGCACTGGGCACGGTGGTCACCGAGCGTGCCGTCGATTCCCTGTTCATCCTGATACTTACGGCAGCAACCTTGCTGTGCCAGTTGCCTGTGTTCGTCACCTTTTTTCAGCGCACAGGTACCAGTATGGACAGCATCTTGCGCCAGTTTTCGCCCATGGGTTATGCCGTTACGCTGATATGTGCCGTGGCTGTACTGTGGCTGCTGCATGTGCTGCTGCGCAAGCTCTCTATATATAATAAGGTGAAAGCCACCCTCTCGGGCATTTGGCAGGGAGTGGTGTCGCTGCTCCACACCCGGCATGTGTGGCGCTATATCTTCTTCACCGTCGGGATATGGGGCTCGTACTTCCTGCACTATTATCTCACTTTCTTCTGCTTCGGCTCCACCGCCCATCTGGGACTGGTATGTGCGCTGGTCACCTTTGTGGTGGGCAGCATAGCCGTGATAGTGCCCACCCCCAATGGAGCCGGTCCGTGGCATTTCGCCGTAAAGACGATGCTCATACTCTACGGTGTGGCAGAGATAAAGGCGCTGTATTTTGTGCTCATCGTACACACCCTGCAGACCATTCTGGTGGTGCTGCTCGGCGTGTGGGCATGGATAGCCCTCTCGATGGAAAAATCCTATAGCCTAACCCCAAATTTGACCAATGATGATACAAAACTTGAATCCTGAATGTGTATGGCGCAACTTCTACGCCTTGACACAAGTACCCCGTCCGTCAGGACATTTGGAGAAAATACAGCAGTTCCTGCTCGACTTCGCAGCCAAGGCAGGTGTGGAAGCCTTCAAGGACCCCGCTGATAACATCGTGATGAGAAAACCTGCCACTCCCGGAATGGAGAACAGAAAGGGAGTAATACTGCAGGCACACATGGATATGGTGCCGCAGAAGACACCCGACAGCACCCACAACTTCGAGACCGACGCTATCCAGGCCTATGTGGAAGACGGCTGGGTGAAGGCACGCAATACTACCCTTGGCGCCGACAACGGACTGGGAGTGGCTGCCATCATGGCAGTAATGGAAGACAAGACGCTGAAGCACGGACCCGTGGAGGCGCTGATTACTGCCGACGAAGAGACAGGACTCTTCGGAGCCACTGCGCTGCCCGCAGGAGAACTGCAGGGCGACCTGTTGCTGAACCTTGACTCGGAAACGTGGGGCAAGTTCGTGATAGGTAGTGCCGGAGGTGTGGATATATGTGCCACTCTGGCATACAAGGAGGTGGATACCGAAGCCGGCGACGTGGCTGTGAAAGTGACCGTGAAGGGCCTCAGAGGCGGACATTCCGGACTGGAAATCAACTGCGGAAGGGCGAATGCCAACAAGCTGATGGTGCGCTTTGTGCGTGAAGCCATCCAGGAAACCGAGGCAAGACTGGCAGAATGGCATGGAGGCAATATGCGCAACGCCATTCCCTTCAAGGCCGAAGTGGTGCTTACTCTGCCTAAGGAGAACGTGGAGGCGCTCAACGAACTGGTAGCTGCCTGGAAAGAGGATTTCATCAGTCAGTACAAGGGCATCGAAGAGGGCATCGAGTTCTATGCCGAAGAGGTGGAAACGCCTGCCACACAGATACCCCAGGAGATACAGGACAACCTGGTGGATGCCATTTATGCCGCCCACGACGGTGTGATACGCATGATTCCCGCCTATCCCGATGTGGTGGAGACATCGAGCAACCTTGCCATCATCAATATCGCAGGCGGCGAGGCCAAGATCGAGGTGTTGGCACGCAGCGCCCGTGAGGATATGAAGGAGTATGTGGCAACCATGCTGGAAAGCTGTTTCGGTATGGCTGGCATGAAGGTGGAGATGAGCGGCAGTTATGCCGGATGGGACCCCAATCCCGACAGTCCGTTGCTGCATACCATGCTCAAGGCATACAAGGAGTTGAATGGCACCGACGGCATCGTGCAGATAGACCATGCCGGACTGGAGTGCTCCATCATCCTTGGCAAGTATCCCCATTTGGATGTGGTATCGTTCGGTCCCACCATGTGCTCGCCTCATACCACCCAGGAGCGTGCCCTGGTAGAAACCGTAGAGCCGTTCTGGAACCTGCTGAAGAAAGTGCTGGAAGAGGTACAGGAGAAATAAAACTCCTGTCAGCTTGCTGATAATTAGTGCGCCCTGTCTGCTTGCTGATGATTAGTGCGCCCTGTCTGCTTGCTGACGATTAGTGCACTCAGACTGCTTGTTGATGCTTTCTACGCACTGAAAGTGCAACCTGCGCATAGCCCAGGGCAACGCCCTGGGTTTATTGTGTGTGATTTGGAAACGCCCTGACAGGGCAAAAGCGTTAATCTTGTGCTTGTGTATGAACGCTTTTGGGCCTTCAGCCCGATTTGGGGAATGCTTCCGACAGCCGCGGTTCAGAGAACTACGCCCTGTTTGTTGAATTTGATGACAAGTCCGTTGCTATACACCCATTGCATCTGTCCGTTACGGTTCTTGTAGCGGCGCTGGGGATTGCCCTTCGACATCAGTACCTCGTTTTGCGTGAACCCTTTCTCTACCTTGCCTTGGCGTATCATCTTGCGATGGTCTTCTGATATCTTCTTGCCTTCCCAGATGTCGCCCTCACCGAAGATGTAGTTGAAGTAGTCTTCACGTTGGCCGTCAATATCGCCTGTAACGCTCTTGTTGGCCATCACCACCTCCTTGGTCAGTTGTGCTCCCTCCTCCATATTGTATAATGTTACGCGCACGCGTGAGCCGTTGGCAGTAGCCGTCATGTTGCGGATGGTGAACGAGGTGAGGCGGTCAACGCTTGTCTCCGTCCCGTCTTTCTGTATCATCAGGGTGTTGTATTTGGTGTATATCTTCTTTCCTATATAGGGTGCGTAGATGCCGGCGGCAAGCTCCTTGTCATCGGGCAGCACAAAGGCTTTTCGGATAAGGTGCGCCTGGTTGTCCCCCTCAAACTCATCGTCGCGCATGCCGCAGTTGATACGGCTGATGGCAAGCGTCTGGAAAAACTCCTTGCCGCTCTTGTCCGCCACAATCAGCTTGACAGGAAACTTCCTGGTGCCCACGCCTGCATTGACAATCTCTACCGGCGTGCCGATAGGCACTTCGATAGGCTCCACACCGTCGCCGTTGAGTTCGGTATCCACATAGTAGGTGCTTATGTTGGTGGTTACGGTCAGTCCCTTGAGTTTCTCGCGTGCCACATCTATGTCGCCCAGGTAAGCCAGCGTAGGCACCCCCATCTTGTTGTAGCAGTAGTCTTCAAACGAGCCGCTGGGAATCTGGTAGTAGTAGTCCTTGCCGTCGTCCAGACACTTGAAGTTGATGTTGGAGCGTCCGAAGCTGTTGGTGCTGTGCCCCGTATATTCCATGATGCGGTTGCGCATCATGCCGTTGCCCACCTCCTTGTCGCTTTCGGCGTCGCAGAATGTGTTGACGATATAGTCCATCTTGTCGGGTATCACCATGAAGCGCATGCCCGGTGTCCAGTCGCACAGGGCGCGGAACTTGAAGTTGGCGGCGATAAAATCTTCCGGCTCTTCCTCCTTTCCGGCTTCTCCGGCAGTCCCTTCCGCTTGGGAGGTTTCTGCCACCTTCTTGGCACCTTTTGTTTTTACGATGTAATCGTTCTGGGCAAGGGCGGTCAGTGTTCCCATCATCCAGGCAAGGCAAATGATTGTTCTTCTCATCATGATAACGGTTTTGAAATCCAAGGAAAATATGTCATTCATGACATGACATCATACACGTCATGTGCTGCAAAAGTAAGAAATTTCTTCTGAATATATGACAAAATGGCGGAACAAATGACGCTTTTTTGAGGGAAAAAGCCGGTTTGGCATACGCTTTGCATGATAAGGGGTGACAACAGACCGCACAAGCGGCCATTAAACAAGTAACAACAAAAAATAAAAAACAATACGATTATGGGAAAAATTATTGGAATCGACTTGGGTACAACAAACTCTTGTGTAGCCGTTTTTGAGGGTAACGAACCCGTAGTAATCGCTAACAGCGAAGGTAAGAGAACCACTCCTTCTGTGATTGGTTTTGTGGAAGGTGGCGAAAGAAAGGTGGGCGACCCCGCCAAGCGTCAGGCCATCACCAATCCTAAGAAGACTGTCTATAGTATCAAGCGCTTCATGGGCGAGAACTGGCAGCAGGTGGAGAAAGAAGTGGGCCGCGTGCCTTTCGAGGTAATCAACGAGGGCGGTTATCCCCGCGTGAAGATTGACGACCGCAACTATACCCCGCAGGAAATCTCTGCCATGGTGCTTCAGAAGATGAAGAAGACCGCAGAAGACTACCTGGGACAGGAGGTGACAGATGCCGTGATTACCGTGCCTGCCTACTTCTCTGACTCTCAGCGCCAGGCCACCAAGGAGGCTGGTCAGATTGCCGGACTCAATGTGCGCCGTATCGTGAACGAGCCTACTGCCGCTGCCCTGGCATACGGTGTGGACAAAGCCAACAAGGAGATGAAGATTGCCGTGTTTGACCTTGGTGGAGGTACATTCGATATTTCCATCCTGGAGTTCGGTAGTGGCGTGTTCGAGGTGCTCTCTACCAATGGTGATACCCACCTGGGAGGTGACGACTTCGACCAGGTCATCATCGACTGGCTGGTACAGGAGTTCAAGAACGACGAGGGTGCCGACCTGAGTCAGGATCCCATGGCGATGCAGCGCTTGAAGGAGGCTGCCGAGAAAGCCAAGATAGAACTGTCAAGCTCTACCTCTACGGAAATCAATCTTCCTTACATCATGCCCGTAGGCGGAGTGCCCAAGCACTTGGTGAAGACGCTGACAAGAGCCAAGTTCGAGCAGCTGGCACACAATCTGATACAGGCCTGTCTGGTACCTTGCCAGAATGCCATGCGCGACGCCAAACTCAATGTGAGCGACATCGATGAAGTAATCCTGGTGGGTGGATCAAGCCGTATTCCTGCTGTGCAGACCCTGGTGAAGAACTACTTCGGCAAGGAGCCTTCCAAGGGTGTGAACCCCGATGAGGTAGTGGCTGTAGGAGCATGTATCCAGGGTGCCATCCTCAACAAGGAGGGCGGAGTAGGCGATATCGTGTTGCTCGATGTTACTCCTCTTACCCTCGGTATCGAGACCATGGGTGGCGTGATGACCAAGCTGATCGAGGCCAACACCACTATCCCCTGCAAGAAGAGCGAGGTATTCTCTACCGCAGCCGACAACCAGACCGAGGTGACTATCCACGTGCTCCAGGGCGAGCGCCCCATGGCAGCCCAGAACAAGAGCATCGGTCAGTTCAACCTCACCGGCATCGCTCCCGCACGCCGCGGCATTCCTCAGATTGAGGTGACCTTCGACATCGACGCCAACGGTATTCTTAAGGTGTCTGCCAAGGACAAGGCTACAGGCAAGGAGCAGGCCATCCGCATCGAGGCTTCTTCAGGTCTCAGCAAGGAGGAGATCGAGCGCATGAAGGCTGAGGCTGAGCAGAATGCCGCTGCCGACAAGGCTGAGCGTGAGCGTATCGACAAGCTCAATCAGGCCGACTCGATGATATTCACCACCGAGAACTTCCTGAAGGACAATGGCGACAAGATTCC
>CALZXH010000092.1 GCA_945830055.1 uncultured Prevotella sp. | reverse complement strand
ATCGTGGCATGGGACTTCAACAACGACAAGAACTCCGCACGCAATAACCGTGTGGCAGACTATGCCTTTGCTACCGACAATACCGGCGTGATGCAGTTCTATCAGGGACCTGGATGCACCTCTACCAACTGGGGTAGCGGCAAGGCCTCATTCGGCGGCAAGGAACTTTGGGCTGCCAGACGCTATACCGATTGGAGCAAGGACGAGCAGATTCCACGCGCCTTTGTGGCTTCATTCAGCGTAAAGGACTACGACAAGATCAATATCCACAGTTATGTGGCAGCCAACAACAGTTGTGTGCGCCAGCGCCAGTTGATGCAACTCAGCACCACCAGTGCCACTGAGGGTTTTGAGACCATCAAAACACTGACACTGACAGAGAATCCCAATAGCGAGTGGGTAAGTTTTGACCACGAACTCGACACCAAGGCCATTGACGGCATGGTGTATATACGTTGGATAGAAGACGAGACCAGCGACTTCTTCGATGGCGGCAACCACTCAAGTACCGAAGGTTTCTATCTGGCTGATGTTATCATCTATGCCGACCAGAATGTGGCGGATGACACAGAGGCTCCGCAACTCGTCAGCAGTTCACCGACAGAAGGCAGTACAGCCGCTTCGTCACGCGGAAATATTGTACTCAGTTTCAATGAGCGCGTCAAAGCCGGCACAGGTTCTGTTGTGCTCAATGGCGAGACCTTGACAGGCTCTTTCGGCAGCAAGAGTGTAACCTACGCTTATCACGGTTTGCAGTATGGCAAACAATACACACTTTCCATCGGAGAGAACGCCATCACCGACCTGAGCGGCAATCCCTTCCCCGCCCGCGACATCACCTTCACCGTGATGGAGCGCCCCGTGCCCGCAGCCAAGGTGTTTGACGCTGTGGTAGCACAAGACGGTTCGGGCGACTATAAGACAGTGCAGGCTGCCATCGATGCCGCCCCCACCAGCCGCATCGCCCCCTGGCTCATCTTCGTCAAGAACGGACAGTATGAGGAATTAGTGACCATACCCGAGAACAAGCCCTTCATCCACCTCATCGGGCAGGACAAGGAGCAGACCGTCATCAAGTTCTGGATTAACAACGGAAGTTCGACAGACATCGGTTGGGAATACAGCACTAACAACCCCTCATCGAAGACATACGGCAAGCAGGGTGTGGTACAGGTGAACAGCACAGACTTCTACACTGAGAACATCTCTTATATCAACAGTTATGGTGTGGAGAAGCAGGCAGGACCGATGGGACTGGCCATGAGTTCCCGCAACGACCGCCAGGCGTTCTACAACTGCCAGTTCCGCTCGTTCCAAGACACCTGGTACACCGACGTGCGCAACTCCAGTGCCCGCCAGTATGTAAACAACTGTCTCATCGAAGGTGCCGTTGACTTCTATTATGGTGCTGGCAACAACTTCATTGAGAACTCCACTTTCCGTCTGGCACGCGAGGGCAGCGTCATCGTGGCTCCGAGCCATGCAGCAGGCACGAAGTGGGGATATGTGATGGTCAACAACACCATCGACGGCAAGGGCGGCAGCAACAAACTGGGCCGTGCATGGCAGAACCAGCCCGTCGCCGTATGGATCAACACCACACTGCAGACTACCCTCGCCGCAGAGGGATGGAGCGAGTGGCATATCGCACCGAAGCTCTTCGCCGAGTACAACACAATAGATGCCGATGGAAATCCCGTTGACCTGAACAACCGACGTACAACATATAAAGTGGATGAAGACAAACTGGCAGCAGGCGAAACCAGTCCCGTAACCCGCCAGGCTGTGCTCAGCGCAGAAGAGGCAGCCAGCTACACCTACGAGGCGGTCACCTCTGGCGATGACGGTTGGCAACCCCGCAAATTCTTCGAGACGGTGGAGGCTCCTGCCAATGTGGCTTATACCCAAGGTAAACTCACCTGGGATGCGGCCCCCTACTCCATCTGCTACCTGGTGTTCGATGCCAACGGACAGGTAATCGACATCACCAAGAACACCGAATATATCATTGCACAAACAGGCATATACACCATCCAGTCAGTCAACGAATACGGCAGTCTGGGAGGAAAGACCAGTTTTGAGGTGACCGAGAATATGGCTACGGGCATCCACACGGCGGGACAGTCCCGACGGACAACAGGCGATGAGGTGTTCAATCTCAGCGGTTGCCGTACGGCTAAGAACGAGAGAGGCGTGCTGATTGTCAAGGGGAAAAAGGTTCTTGGCAAATAAACAAGGAATAAAACCCAACTGAGATGAGATTATCGAGAATCAGCATCAGGACAACAATGGCACTATGGACAAGCCTGTTCTTTGCAACAGGCTTGTCCGCCAGCCCCAACCGCCTGTGGTACCATCGGCCCGCCACCTACTGGGAAGAGTATCTGCCTCTCGGCAACGGCAGACTGGGTGCGATGGTGAGCGGCGGCGTGCACATCGACACACTGCAACTGAACGAGGACACTTTCTGGGGACAATCGCCCAACCGCAGCCACAACGCCAAGGCAAAAGGCGTACTGCGGCAAGTGCAGCAGCATATCTTCAACAAGGACTATGAAGCCGGTCAGAAACTGGCGATACCCAACTTTATGTCGGAAGGCTCGCACGGCGCGCAATACCAGGCCGCAGGCTGTGTGCTCGTAGGCTTCCCGGGCCACCGCTACAATCACGATGAACACGGAAACGAAACGGATGCCTCTGCCGTGGATGTACAGCATTACATGCGCTCGCTCGACATGAATAACGCCACTGCCGTAACCACCTATACCGTCAACGGAGTGACCTACACGCGCACCATCTTCACCTCTTTCGAGGACAATGTGACCATCATGCGACTGGAAGCCTCTGAACGGGGAACACTGAATTTCCACGTCTGCTATGCCGCTCCCTACAAGACGGGGATGGTGATATTGGGCACCAACAAGATTACTGCCGACGGGATGATTGAAGCATCGCTTGTTCCGGGAAAAGAAATGACCGAGAACGTGCCTAACAAACTGCAGTGCTACACCTTTGTCAAGGTAATTAACGAGGACGGCTCACAACGCAACACATCCACCCGCGACATCATGGAATGGGGCATTGTGGCAGCCAACACCAGTGCGCCAACCATAGAGGTGAGCAATGCCACCAGAGCCACCATCGTCATCTCTTCCGCCACCAACTTTGTCAATTATGACGAAATTAGTGACAATGCAGAAGCCAAGGCACTGGCATACATGACCGCTTATCTGAACAAGCGGAAGAGTTATGAAACCACACTGGCAGACCACACAGCACGCTACCAGCGGCAGTTCAACCGCGTCAAACTGGAATTGGGCAGCAATTCCCTACAAGAGCAAAAAGACACCGAAACACGCATCAAGGAATTTCAATCTGTCAATGGCGACGACCCCGGTCTGATTGCCGACTATTTCCAGTTCGGACGCTATCTGCTCATCTCGTCATCCCAACCAGGCACACAACCTGCCAACCTGCAAGGCATCTGGAACCCCAACGCCCGCCAATATCCGGCATGGGACTCCAAATACACCTCCAACATCAATGTGGAGATGAACTACTGGCCGGCAGAGGTGTGCAACCTGTCCGAGTGCCACCTCCCCTTCATTGAAATGGTGAAGGACGTGAGCGTCACAGGTGCCGAGACAGCGGAGAAGATGTACGGTGCCCGCGGATGGACACTGCACCACAACACCGACCTGTGGCGCACCACCGGGGCTGTCGATAACGGTCCGGTGGGTGTATGGCCCACTTGCAACGCATGGTTCTGCGCGCACCTTTGGGAGAGGTATCTCTTCTCAGGCGACAGGAAGTATGTCTCTGAAATCTATCCGGTGCTGAAAGGTTGCGCACAGTTTTTCCAGGACTTCCTTGTGGAAGACCCCAACACAGGTTACATGGTAGTGTGCCCCTCCAACTCGCCCGAAAACCATCCTGGTATAGGGTCTTACACAGATGACAAGGGCAAGAAAAGAACCCTCGGTCTTTTCGGCGGGGTGAGCATGGACAACCAAATGGTGTATGATGTGCTGAAAAACACTGCAGAGGCAGCCCGACTGTTAGGGGAGGCTGACTATGCCGACGAATTAGACACACTGCGTGCCCGATTGACACCTTATAAAATAGGCAAGTACGGACAGGTACAAGAATGGCAGGAAGACTGGGACCGTGAGTATACCGCACACCGTCACCTGTCACATCTTTGGGGAGCTTATCCCGGCAATCAGGTGTCTCCATACACCAACCCCACTATCTATCAGGCTGTGCACAAGTCGCTCGTAGGGCGCGGCGATGCCGCGCGTGGCTGGTCGATGGGATGGAAGGTATGCCTCTGGGCTCGTACACTCAACGGCGACCACGCCTTCGATATCATCAAGAACCAACTGCGCCTGATGAACCCCAACGCCACCATGAGGGATGCCAACGGAGGCACCTATGCCAATATGTTTGATGCGCACGCCCCCTTCCAGATAGACGGCAACTTCGGCTGCTGTGCAGGTATTGCAGAGATGCTTGTCCAAAGTCATGCCGGTTTTGTGCATCTGCTTCCCGCCCTACCCACTGCCTGGAAAGACGGAAAGGTGAAGGGACTGCGTAGCCGCGGCGGTTTCGAACTCACCGACATGCAATGGAAAGACGGAAAGATTATTTCCGTAAAGATTAAATCCACCCTTGGCGGCAATCTTCGCCTGCGATCGGCATCGGCATTGAGACAGGCTGACGGAAAAGCGCTGCAGAAAGCCTCCGGTGACAATACCAATCCGTTGTTGCAGCCCTATAAAATGCCTGCCCCCCTTGTGGTTGACGTTTCAAAGACTCCCTCCACCACCCTTCCGAAGACCTATGTCTATGACATACCCACTAAGGAGGGACAGGAAATAGAACTCATTGGAAGTACCACGGGCATTTAGCCGGTGGTACTTTCAGAACTCTACGTTCACGCCTCCCATGAACGTAGCTCTCGGCATGGGCATACCGGCGATGTACTCGTACCTCTGCGCCAGCAGGTTTTCACCCTTTACCCAAAGGCGGACAGGGCGGCAAAGGGTATAGCTGACAGTGGCATTGAGCAGTGTGAAGTCCTCGGTCGTCTCGTTGTCTCCGATGGCTGTATATAGTCCGCACACCTGCATCAGTCCTGCACTGCCGCTCCATCTGCCATAGTTCATGGTCAAGCCGAGATAGCCCTTGTATTTGGGAGCCGACACCACCGGGTGGCGCATATCGAGCCAGGAATGCTGATAAAATCCTTTTTCTCGTTATTGTCCTTTTTCCCGTAAATCTATTTCGACTACAAAAATTGATGCCTGTCATTCGTGTGCATAAAGACGAATCCGAATGATTGCGGCCTGCTCCGTATGGTCATCGCCCGAAGCAACCGGGAGCGGGCACATAGATAGGCTGACGGTCGGTGCCTTTGTTGAGCAGCATCCCCGCCTCTCTCCATTGCCTCAACAGATCTACTGCCATGGTCTTTTTCACGCCGAGGAGGAACTGGAGGTCGCGCCGCGTCAGGAAGTCTTTTCTACTGAAATAGTCTGTCAGCCGCTGTTCACGCTCCTCAGGAGTGGTTACCTGAGAGTGAGCCTCCCAACGGGTCATCATCAGTTTGGGCACACCGACGCTCTGCTGCAGTTCCTTGTCCATGCGGAAGGAGACTCCCTTGAAACGGACCTTGCGGTTGCGTATCTTCAGCGGCATGTCGGGAGTGATACGCCCCTCCACCCTCAGAGAGGGCGTAAAGAACCCCAGTCCGTCGATATGTACCTGCCTGCCTTGCCGAATTTCGTAGCCAATCACGTCGTTCAGTTCACACAGCACCGCCATGATATCGCCCTCCGTGAGGGAGCATCGTTGCTGTATATGCTTTGCCAAAGTCTTGGTGTCTGTTGTGCCGTTGAAGCAGGGACGGATGTGGAGGGTCGTTTCTTCCCCTGCCTTGGCTTTCGGATTCTCAAACCAGTCGTAAGTAATTGCCATAATATCTATTGTAATCAGGTTATTCAGTACGTTCTTATTCCTTTATCTACTTGTTCCGTTCATCGACCGCACGCCGTCAGTCAATCGACCGACGGAGGTCAGTCACTTGACCGACGGAGGTCGGTCAATCGACCGAACGCCGTGCGGTCGATTTCTGGTCCTATGCAAAGATACAACAAGAAAGACCTTTTTCCAAATATTATGTCGGTTTTCTGAGGATATCAGTCAATAACCTGTCCTTTTAGATGCAAGAGCCGTGTATCAATGAGTGTCTGTCATCGTCAGATGGGATATTTCTGGAAGGCTGTAGATATTCCGAAGCATACCCGCTTGATTGAAGCAAATCTATCAAACTGCTTTCTTCAGAAAAATAAATTTTGCTGAACAGTATCTTTGTTGTCATATATATAAAAAACGACCCGCACATTTGAGCATCGTTGAGAGGCTTGGCGGGTTCTCGTGGTATAAAGGTACGACAATAATTTGAGTTGTGCAAGGTTTTCGGCAGGTTTTTAGGCACGGATTACACGGAAGACACGGAGTGTTAATCCGCATTATCCGGAACAACATAATGGCCGTGTGCGAAACTTCTTTCGCCTCTCCAGCCCCCACAGTTCCCCCAAGGAGGGATGAACAAATAAATCCGTGTCTTCCGTGTCCGTCCGTGCCAAGAAAAGACGAAACGGCAGAGAAACTACAAGTTATTATTAAAACTATTGAAAAAACGCTAAATATTCCTTGGCTATTTGTCGATTTTGCAAATATTTCTTATCATTGTTAATCTTAAGCGATATATGGAGATGCTGCGGCATTCCCATCGCTGCGACTGCGGCAATAGGCTGCGTGACAGCCAAAGGCCTGCATTTACTTTTGTGGATTAAAAAGGCGTTAACTATACGCTTTGTGTTTTGACTCATCGAAATCTCGCAAATTTCAGATATGTCCATCAACACAATCGTAGCAGTCAACGCCCCATATATGGTATGAATACAACTCATGCCCTTATTGTATCTTGACGGCAGGCATTGTGTCCTGTTGTCAGGATGCTTGATAGGGTGTATTATATCATAAAGGTGGGGTTTTGCACTGCTCGTTTCATGGACAAAGGCAGTCGAGAGCCCCAGGATGTGGAACGAGCGCAATAGTGCAAGCTCCACTCTTTTTTATCCGCGATCTCGGCGTAGCCCGCCGGGGATACAGGTGTCTCGCCTGATGTAATCAAGAAACAGTAACTTCGGTCATTTGGAGCTTAGGCCATAGAAAAGACTAAGAACTCGAAGATGGACAAAACGGCTCTGAAACACAAGATACTGACACTCGAAGGACTGACTAATGAAGAGAAATCGGCTTTGCTCGAACTGCTCAACAAACAGAAGAAATACGGTCTTGTGTGGGAAGAAAAGCCCGAGGATGTGGAGGAACGTCTTCGAGACAGTCTTCCTGTGTTCAAGGAAGTGAGGAGTCGAGCCATCCTCTCCGACTCTTCTGATGCTCCCAACCATATTCTAATCGAAGGCGATAACCTCGAAGCCCTCACAGCTCTCAGCTATACTCATGAGGGCAAGATAGATGTGATATATATCGATCCTCCGTACAACACTGGAAAGAAGGATGAATTTAAGTATAACGATAACTATGTTGATAGTGAAGATG
>CALZXH010000091.1 GCA_945830055.1 uncultured Prevotella sp. | reverse complement strand
TGTAGATTCATCTATTGACAATATTTCAATGGACTTTTAAGGTGTTTGAGCCGGTGTTTACCTGCTCGATTGTTAAATCTTAAAATTACGGTAAAAATTTACCGAAGTATTGACCCATTTAACCGAATCAAATATTTTCTTTGTGTCTTGGCTATGTGGAGGCGAGGTGCTGGGTTAAACAGGTTAAACGGGTTAAATAACATATTCGCAAATCGCATACAACAGCCGCTAAGCCTTTCCCTTCACAAAGTCGGGGAAAATCGTGCACGAAGTCAGGGAAAACAGGATAACGGAGCGGGATTTTTCGTATCTTTGCATAAGATAAGCTGCATCTCGGCATAACACTCAAGCAAGCTTGGTGATTCTGCTCTCGATTTGCATTATCTTTGTATTGTGATTCAAGGAGCACCAGCTGATGCCCTCAGGAGCCATAAATGATGACAGGCGCCGGTCGGAATTTATCACCCTAAGAGCCATAAGCAATGCCCCGGAAACCACACAAGTGCAGCTGCACAATCAAATGTCTGACCTTTAAAAAACTATACAGTTATGATTGACTACAGTATCCTATTGAGAAGTGTGAACTCTGCTACTGCCGCCATGGGCTACATCGACCACCCGTGTTTCCGATAGCATATTTCCCGATGATTACCCCCAACCGGTTAAATGGGTTAAACGGGTTAAATAGCGTGTGTTTTGGTTCAGTCCAGTTCCCGGAAGTCGGACGGCAGGTAACCCGTCTTTTTCTTGAACAGTTTGATGAAGTAAGAGGGGTCGTCGAAGCCCAGGTTGAAGGCTATTTCCTTGATCATCAGGTTGCTGTATTTCACCAGTCGCTTTGCCTCGAGCATGATGCGCTCGTTGATAAACGCCAGAGGTGAGGTGTGGGAACACTCGTTGACACACTTGTGCAGGGTGCGCTGCGCCACATTCAGCCGGTCGGCATACTCCTGGACGGTATGCAGATTCCTGTACTCCTGCTCCACCAGTTTCCTGAATTTGATGAACAGGATATGCGCCGGCTTGAGGTTGTTCAGCGGCAGTTCGCTGTCCTGTACGCCGTGCCTGAGCACGTGGATGAGGAAGATGCGGATGAGTGCCTTGAGGATATCGGTATTGCCGAAACAGTTTTGGCAGTTCAGCTCCACCTCCATCTGCTCCACCAGATGCTGCAGGGTCTCAGCCGCCTTCTCGCTCACCCGGTAGAAGGGCGCTGTGTCGAAGGTGTGGAACACGCTGTATTTTAATAATGTGTTGTTGGTGTCTGCCTCGTCTTTCATAAAGTCGGTACACATCTTGATGCTAACCCCCTTGTAGCCCTGCGTGCGGTCGAAATGGTGCACCTGTCCGGGCGAGATGAAAAAGATGGTGTTGGGCTGTATGTCGTATTCCACGAAGTCCACAGTATGCTTGCCCGCCCCCTGTTCGAACCACAGTATCTCGTAGAAATAGTGCAGGTGAGGCGAACAGTCGTCGAAGGTTTCGTCACACAGGAAATCCGAGATATGCTCCACCCTGAGTCCGCTGCCGTCGGGAGCCTTGCATACGGCAATCTGCATGTTGATGGTATTGTCTGTATTCATCGTATGGCTGTTTGAGTACCGCTGATGGTAGTCTATGATGCTGCAAATATAACACTAAGATGGTAAATTCTTGCATCTCGGAGGAAGTTTGTTGCGAAAATGCGGAAAATTACTATTTCTTTGCGGTTATTTGTTTTGGATTTCGGATAAAAATACCTACTTTTGCGTATCGAACATTCATAAAACAATTAAACAATACAAAATTATGGCAAACAACAAGTATTCCGGAACACAGACAGAGAAAAACCTTGAGGCAGCATTTGCAGGCGAGTCACAGGCACGTAACAAATATACCTATTTCGCATCCCGCGCAAAGAAGGACGGTTTTGAGCAGATTGCTGCCATCTTCCAGCAGACCGCCGACAACGAGAAAGAGCATGCCAAGATGTGGTACAAGGAGCTGCACGATGGTATCGGCAACACCTCGGAGAACCTTGCCGACGCAGCTGCAGGCGAGAACTACGAGTGGACCGACATGTATGACGGCTTTGCCAAGACCGCCGAGGCAGAGGGATTCACCGAACTGGCCGCCAAGTTCCGTCTGGTGGCTGCCATCGAGAAGCGCCACGAGGAGCGTTACCGTGCCCTGCTGAAGAACATCGAGACCGCACAGGTATTCGAGAAGAGCGAGGTGAAGGTATGGGAGTGCCGCAACTGCGGTCATATCGTAGTGGGTACCAAGGCTCCCGAAATCTGCCCCACCTGCGCCCATCCGCAGTCGTACTTCGAACTTTGTGGCGACAACTTCTAAACCGCCAGGACGTATGGATAATGCGGCAATGTTCAAACTCTCTTACGGGCTGTTCGTAGTGACAGCCCGTGAGGGTGATAAAGACAACGGATGCGTGACCAATACCGTGATGCAGGTCACCGTGAACCCCAACAGGATTACCCTGGCGGTGAACAAGCAGAACTATACCCATGACATGATCAGACGTACGGGCAAGTTCAATGTTTCGGTACTGTCAGAGAAGGCCTCCTTCGACACCTTCAAGCACTGGGGATTCCAGAGCGGCAAGGAGGTGGATAAGGCGGTGGGCATCACCTATTCGCGCGCCGACAACGGACTGGTGTACATCACAGAGGGTGTGAATGCCGTGATGTGCGCACAGGTAATCAGCGAGGTGGATCTGGGTACGCACACCCTGTTCGTGGCCGACGTGACAGACGCTTTCTGTCTGGAAGAGACACCCTCTGCCACCTACGCCTACTACCACAAGAACATTAAGCCGGCACCAGCTGCCGCCAAGAAGAAGGGGTGGATATGCACCATCTGCGGATATATCTACGAGGGCGATATGCTGCCCGCCGATTTCACATGTCCGCTCTGCAAGCATCCGGCATCCGACTTCAAACCCCAGGAATAAGGGGAAGGCAAAACGGTATTTCCCTTGAAAATATAAGCAAACAGTTTCTTTCCCCGGAAAGTAGCTCCATGAAGGAGCCGGCTCCGGGGATTTTTTTATACATCACCCGTTTGGGCTATGGAATATAATTTGTAATTTTGCAGGTAGAAACAAATCAAACATAAGAAACCGACTATACTATCATGATGAAACAACTGCTTTCCATGCTTGCCATCGCGGCATCTGCTGCCATGACTGCCGACGCACAGACCCTGAAGCCTGTGGAAGATGTGAACAAGGTGGTGGACAACACACCCGACAGTATCAACAAGGCGCTGATGGCGAGGCCTGCACCCGGCACCACCCGTCAGGGCACCCAGCCCGTGCTTTTCCTGATAGGCAACTCTACCATGCGCAACGGCACCCTGGGCAACGGCAACAACGGACAGTGGGGATGGGGCTACTTTGCCCATGAATACTTCGACCCCGCACAGATAAGCGTGGAAAATCAGGCGCTGGGAGGCATGAGCACACGCACCTTCTACCACCGCCTGTGGCCCGACATACGCAAGGCGCTCAAGCCCGGCGACTGGGTAATCATCTCGATAGGACACAACGACAACGGACCCTTTGACGAGGGTCGCGCCAGGGCGGTCATCAAGGGCACGGGCAACGACTCGATGCTGGTGACCATCAAGGAGACCGGACAGCAGGAAATGGTATATACCTACGGAGGCTACATGCGCCGCTATATCGCCGAGTGCCGACAGGCGGGAGCTAACCCCATACTGATGTCGCTCACTCCGAGAGACGCCTACGACGTGAACGACAAGATAGTGCGCAAGCCCCATGGAGCGTGGCTGGAGGAGATAGCCCGCGAGCAGCATGTGCCCTATGTGGACCTGAATGAGATATCGGGCGCCAAGCTCGACAGCTACGGCAAATGGAAGGAGAAGTACCACTTCTACAAAGACCATATACATACCAGCAAGTTCGGCGCCGAGATGAATGCCCGTTCTGCCGCCGAGGGCATCTACAACAGCAGCGACCCCCTGTTGGCTCCGCTGAAGGCCATGATGCGCAACGTAGAGCTGCCCACCGTCAGCGTGAAGCGCGAGCAGGGCAAGCCCGTGGTGTTTATCACAGGCGACTCTACCGTGAAGAACGAGGACCGCGACGACGACAGCATGTGGGGATGGGGCTCGGTGGCAAACACCATCTTCAACGAGAAGAAGATAACCATCGCCAACTGTGCCAAGGCGGGCCGCTCCACACGCACCTTCCTCAACGAGAAGCGCTGGGAGCAGGTGTACAACAGTCTGCAGCCGGGCGACTTTGTGCTGCTGCAGTTCGGACATAATGATATAGGTCCCATCGACAAAGACCGCAAGCGCGGCACCATACCCGGTACTTCGGACTCTACCCATGTGTACCGCATGGACCAGACCGGAGAGTACGAACTGGTATATACCTTCGGCTGGTATCTCAAGAAGTTCATTCAGGATGTGCGCGAGAAAGGTGCCACACCTGTGCTGCTCTCGCTCACTCCGCGCAATAAGTGGAAGGACGGCAAGATAGAGCGCCGCAACGATACCTATGGCAAGTGGTACCGCGAGGTGGTGGCTGAGACCGGCGTGGACTTCGTGGATGTGCACAATATCTCCGCTGACTTCCTTGACAAGAAATGCGGCAGCAAGGAGAAGGCCGACGTGTATTACAAGAAAGACCATACCCACACTTCGCTGACAGGTGCCAAAAACAACGCACAGAGCGTGAAGAAGGGACTGAAGAAAACCAAGTGTGAACTGAGAAAGTACCTGAAGTAAGCGGCGTGATAGACAGAGCTACCGTAGATAAGATCATCGATGCCGCCGACATCGTGGATGTGGTGTCGGAGTTCGTGAGTCTGCGCAAGACAGGAGTGAACTACAAGGGGCTGTGCCCCTTTCACGACGACAAGACACCGTCGTTCATCGTCTCTCCTGCCAAGGGCATCTGCCACTGTTTTGCCTGCGGTAAGGGGGGAAATGCCGTGAACTTCCTCATGGAGCATGAGCAGATAACCTATCCCGAGGCGCTGAGATGGCTCGCCAAGAAATACAACATCGAGATCGAGGAGCGCGAGCAGACCGATGAGGAGAAGCGCGAACAGAGCGACCGCGAATCGATGTTTGCCCTCAACGAGTGGGCAGCACGGTATTTCCAGACGGTGCTCGACAGTCATGCCGACGGAAAGGCGTTCGGCGGACAGTACTTCCAAAGCCGCGGCATCCGTCCCGACATCATCGAACGCTTTGCCCTGGGCTACGCGCTCGCCCAGCGTGACGCCCTGAGCCTGGAGGCGCTGAAGGCGGGCTATCAGGAGGAATACCTGACAAGGACGGGACTGTGCTACAAGAAAGAGAACGGACAGCTCGTTGACCGGTATGCAGGCAGGGTCATCTTCCCGTGGTACAACGTGAGCGGCAGGGTATGCGCCTTCGGCGGACGGTTGCTCGATGCGCGCACCAAGGGGGTGCAGCAGAAGTATGTCAACTCGCCAGAGTCTGAGATATTCCACAAGGAGCGCGAGCTCTACGGTCTCTACCAGGCCAAGCGTGCCATCGTGAAAGAAGACTGTGTGTATATGGTGGAGGGCTACACCGACGTGATTGCCATGCACCAGTGTGGCATAGAGAACGTGGTGGCAAACTCGGGCACGGCGCTGAGCAAGTATCAGATAAAGCTGCTGAGGCGCTTCACGCAGAACATCGTGCTGCTCTACGACGGCGACGAGGCGGGCATCCATGCCGCCATCAGGGGTACCGACATGCTGCTGGCGGAAGACATGAACGTCAAGGTATTGCTGCTACCCGACGGCGATGACCCCGACAGCTTTTCCAAAAAGCACTCGCCCACCTACTTCGTGGAGTATATCAAGGAGAACCAGACCGACTTCATCGAGTTCAAGACAAAGCTCACCATACAGGGGGTGACCGACCCCGTGAAGCGCTCGGAGGCGATAGGAGCCATCATCAAGAGCATATCGGTAATCCCCAATCCTATCACCCGCGACACCTATCTGCACCAGTGTGCCTACTCGTTGCAGATGGACGAGCGCACGCTACTCAACACCATGAACGCCTTCATCCGCGGCGATATTGCCGACAAGGAAAAGGAAAGGGAGCGCGAGGCGAGAAGGGAGACGCAGACCGGGGGACAGCAGGGAGCGGGCGGAAACCATAGCGCTTCCGAATGGATAGGACTGCACGGAAAAAACGAGCAGGCTGCCAAGATAGAGCAGCTGCTGATACAGACGGTGGTGAAATACGGCGATAGGGTCATCTACCAGGATGTGGAGACCGAAGAGGGGGGGAAGGTGGACCTTAACGTGGCGCAATATGTGTATTTTGACCTCTCGCAAGACGATATCGTCTTCTCCGAACCGCTGTACAACCGTATTCTGGAGGAGGCGGTGGCGCAGAGCGGGCAACCCGACTTCAACGCCGAGACCTACTTTGTGCATCATCCCGATGCTGATATCAGTCGGCTGGCGGGCATGCTGGCGGTAAGCCGCTACCATGTGAGTGCCAGTCTGGAGGTGAAGGAGGAGCCTGATACGCTGCGCCTGAAGGTGACGCATCTGGTGATGGACTACCGCCTGAATATCCTCGACATGAAACTCAAGGACATACAGAGTCGGCTGAAACTGGTGACCGGCGATACCGAGGCGGTGATGCAACTGATGACCGAATACCGCGACACGCAGCAGTTGCGCGACGTGTTGGCGAAGAAACTGGGCAACGAAATCATTCAGAGATAAAGAGAGAATGTTTTATATTGAAAAGACGATAGAAATTTCTGCGAGCCATCAACTGAAGCTCGACTACGAAAGCAAGTGTACAAGACTGCATGGACATAACTGGCTCATCACGTTCTATTGTAAGGCAAGGGAACTGGATGCCAACGGTATGGTGGTGGATTTTACGCTGATAAGAAAGAGGGTGGAGGACCTGCTGGACCATCAGAACCTGAACGAGGTGCTACCCTTCAATCCTACGGCTGAGAATATAGCGCGCTGGTGTGCCGGACAGATACCCCACTGCTACAAGGTGAGGGTGCAGGAAAGCCTGGGCAACGTGGCGGTTTACGAGCGTGACGAGGAATGACGATACTGACGGGGAAAAGAAAAAGGCATGGAGCAGCAATGGCGTGACAGGATAGACGAACTGTTCGGACGGTATGGGGTGAGACCTACGCCCAACCGTGTGCTGGTGTGGAGGCAACTCAGCGCCGCGTGGCGGCCCATGTCGCTCATGGAACTGGAAGAACAGTTGCAGAGTCTCGACCGGTCGAGCCTGTTCCGAGTGCTCATGCTGTTCAGGGAAAAGGGCATGGTGCATGTGATTGAAGACGGAAGCAGCAGCGTGAGATACGAGCTATGTCACAATACCGGCAAGGAGGTGCACAACGACCATCATCCCCACTTCTTCTGCCGCCAATGCAAGCGCACCTTCTGCATGGACCACCTGCAGATGCCCGATATGGAATTGCCCGAGGGCTACCTGATAGAGGGGGTCAATTTCGTCATCAAGGGGCTCTGTCCCGACTGCCGGCAGAGGCAATAATGACAAAATGGGGGGCGCCTGAAGCATTTTATCCCCATTTTTCTTTGTAGTTTTTCCAAGTTCAACTATCTTTGCAGAACCTAAGCGGCATCTCGGCATAACACTCAAGCAAGCTTGGTGATTCTGCTCTCGATTTGCATTGGCTTTGCACAAGACTTTTAAACAAACAACAATTATGGACGATTATCACGCGGAAACTTTTAATTATTAAGCGTGGGGATGGAGCCAAGGGTGCCAATCCCCTTGCCGTTTGGAGTTTTTTGCATTGGTGACGATAACAAGCACCGGAAAAAGATTGGCATCATGAAGACATATTGGAACACCGTGAAGGGGTTGCACATGATTGACGAATGGCAGCCCAACTGCTGGGTACAGGTGACCTGTCCTACCGAAGCAGACCAGGAGGAACTGGAAAAAAGGTTTGACATACCCGACTATTTTTTCTCTGACGTGAGCGATACCGACGAGCGTGCCCGCTATGAGTACGACGACGGCTGGATGCTCATCA
>CALZXH010000090.1 GCA_945830055.1 uncultured Prevotella sp. | reverse complement strand
CAGGTTCTGTTTCTGTTGCAGGTTCTGTTTCCGGAAATTCCACTCCCTCGTTGAGTACAACCGTTTCAAACTGCGAGAAAGGCTTGTTCACCATCTCTTTCATGGATGTATCAGGAGTAAAGGAGATTTTGGAATGGCCTTTGATAAGCACGCGCTCACCGGTGTTTACATTCACGCTCTCCCTGGGCTCCACATCTACAATTTTGAATGTACCCAGTCCTCTGACCTTCACCTGCTTGTCGGTTTCAAGCCCTTCCTGGATAACATCAAACATGGCAGCTACAAACTGTTCTGCATCTTTTGGAGCAACACCATTCTTCTCGACCAAAATGGAGGCTATATGATTTATAGTCAACTTTTCCATATCTCAATATATTACTGTCCATTTTTCATCTTGCTTTTCCATGCCAAACTGGGTTTGAAGCCCAGCACCAACTTGGGAGGCACAAGCATACGTTGCTGCGTTCCGGGATTGACAATAATACGCTCAAGCTTCTTTTTCACTTCAAATACGCCAAATCCGGGAATGTTCAAACTGTCACCTCTCTGAAAGGAGTTGCTCATGGCACCCAGCACATTGGTCACCATGCGTTGGGCATCTGCCGCCGAGCAATGCTGCATTCGAGACAATTTGGAAATAAACTCTTTGTTGTTCACAGTATTCTTGGTATTATAGTTTTTGTTACAGACACTACTTATCTACTGGTTCAGTCGGGCATAGACATCAAATTCGTCAGAATCGGTAATCAGCATATCGTAATACGCTCCTATCTGCAAGGCAGAATCCTTTACCGACGAAACAGGGATAAGCACTTCGGGGTCCACTTCAGGCGAGCAATACTGACTTCGCCCAACATAATAATCCCCCTCTATCCTGTCGATGACCACCTTCATGACGGTCCCCACCTTGCGTGCCTGGACCTCAGTACTGATACCTTGTTGCAGGCGCATCAGACGGGAGAGTCGCGCCTCTTTTACATCCTGGGGAATATCGTCCTCATATTTGCAGGCAGAAGGAGTGCCTTCTTCCTCAGAATAGGCGAAAGCCCCCATACGCTCGAATTTTGCCCATTTCACGAACTCCATCAGTTCGGCAAAATCCTCCTCTGTCTCTCCGGGAAAACCAACCATCAAGGTAGTCCTCAGATGAATTCCCGGAACCTCTTCCCTCATGCGCTCCACAAGTGCATAGGTTTCTGCCTTGGTAACATGACGCTCCATTCGGGAAAGCATGTTGTCGGAAATATGTTGTAGTGCAATATCCAGATACTTGCACACATTATCTTTTTCCCGGATTACGCGCAGCAAGTCCCAAGGGAAATGGGCTGGATAGGCGTAGTGAAGCCGTATCCATTGCACTCCGGGGATATCCGCCATCTTCTCTATCAGGTCTGCGATATGCTGTTTTCCGTCAATATCCACACCATAATACGTCAGTTCCTGGGCAATAATCTGAAACTCCGTAGTACCCGACTTGACAAGTTGTCTCACCTCCTCCAGAATCTCACTTTCCGGTCGGCTTACATGTCTGCCGGTGATCAACGGGATGGCGCAATAGGCGCAATGTCTGTTGCAGCCCTCGCTTATCTTGATGTAAGCATAATGCTTGGGGGTGGTGACATGCCGGCATCCGCAACCAGAAAGCTTGTTGGATTCTTTCAAATCCTTGAGCAACTGCTTGTAATCGAATTTTCCGTAGTATTTGTCCACTTGGGGGATTTCCGCCTCCAGTTCCTTTCGGTAACGCTGGGACAGGCATCCCATGACAAACAGTTTCTTGATTTTCCCTTCTTCCTTGGCTTGGGCAAACTGCAAAATGGTTTCTATACTCTCCTCTTTTGCATCCTGGATAAAGCCGCAAGTGTTGATAACCACAATATCTCCCTGCGGATGGTCACTGTCGTGGGTACAATGATAGCCATTGCTTTCAAACAAGGTTATCAAAGTCTCACTATCGACAAGATTTTTGGAGCATCCGAGTGTTATGACATCTACACTTTTCATTCCCTATTGAACAAAGAGTCCACAAATTGTTTCTTATTGAACAGCTGCAGGTCATCCATTCCCTCGCCCAGACCGATATACTTCACAGGCACCTTCAGCTGGTCGCTGATGCCTATGACCACACCACCTTTGGCAGTACCGTCGAGTTTGGTGATCGCCAGCGAAGTGATTTGCGTCACAGCCGAGAACTGCTTGGCCTGCTCAAAGGCATTCTGCCCCGTACTTCCGTCCAATACAAGCATCACTTCATTGGGAGCCTCAGGGAACACCTTTTTCATCACGTCCTTGATTTTCTTCAGCTCATTCATCAGGCCCACTTTGTTGTGCAGGCGGCCTGCCGTATCTATGATAACCACATCAGCATGGTTGGCCTTGGCGCTACTCAGCGTATCGAAAGCTACGGAGGCAGGGTCACTTCCCATCTGTTGCTTGATGACAGGTACCCCTACACGTTCTCCCCAGATACACAACTGTTCCACGGCCGCAGCCCTGAAAGTATCGGCAGCACCCAGATACACCTTCTTTCCGGCTTGCTTGAACTGATAGGCAAGCTTTCCGATAGTAGTGGTCTTGCCTACTCCATTCACGCCGACGATAAGGATCACATAAGGATTCTCACTCTCGGGCAAATCCCAGCTCTCGTTGTCCTGGGAATTGTTTTCGGCAAGCAATGCAGCTATTTCATCCCGTAGTATCATGTTGAGTTCCGAGGTACCGACATACTTGTCGCGTGCCACACGTGCCTCTATACGCTCGATAATCTTCAGAGTTGTCTCTACCCCCACATCACTGGTGATAAGCACCTCTTCCAAGTTATCAAGCACATCATCATCCACCATGCTTTTTCCAGCAATAGCCCTTGTAAGTTTGTCGAAAACACTTGTTTTAGTCTTTTCCAGTCCCTTGTCAAGTGTTTCCTTCTTACTTTTGTTAAACAAGCCAAACAATCCCATGCTTCTCTTTTTTCTTATTGATTTTTAAAACAAAAGGCCGCATGTCACATGCAGCCTTTTGTCAATGATTATAAAACGTTAAATCTTATATGCTTTGCACATTTTCGGCTACTCTTGTCGCCAAAAAAGATATTCCTTCAGATATGAGAAAGAGATTAGTTCTTGAAGAACTCCTTTACATCATCGTTAGGAACCATACGCTCATCAAAGACATAAGCGCCAGTCTTGGGGCTCTTCACCATCTTGATGACCTTTGTATATGCACGTCCGTCTTTGGAACCGTCACGAAGGGTAGCAACTACTTTCTTTGCCATAGTATATATGTTTAAGAATTAGCAATGAATTATTTTATCTCCTTGTGAAGTGTCATCTTTTTCAAGATGGGGTTGTACTTCATCAACTCCATACGCTCAGGAGTGTTCTTACGGTTCTTGGTTGTTACATAACGGCTGGTACCGGGCATTCCGCTGTTCTTGTGCTCTGTACACTCCAAAACAACCTGTACTCTATTTCCTTTTGCTTTCTTAGCCATGACAATTAATCTCCTATTACTTTAATGTCTTTCCAATCGCAATAGCCTTTGGAAACAGCATACTTGAGGGCTGCATCCAAACCTACCTTGTTAATCATACGCAGACCGGCAGCGCTTATCTTAAGGCTAATCCAGCAATCCTCTTCTACATAATAGAACTTCTTGCTAAACAGATTAACGTCAAAAGAACGCTTGGTGCGATGCTTTGAGTGAGACACATTATTGCCTATCTGTGCCTTCTTTCCTGTAATCTGACAAATCTTCGACATTGCTATCTAAATTTCTTGTTATTTTATAACTTATTCCAAACAGGGCACAAAGGTATGGTTTTTTTTTCACTTTACAAAACTTTCGAATTGAAAAGCTCTGTTTTTGAGGAAGAAAGAGGAATAATTAAGATTTTTTATGATTTTAGACGTTCTTTATTCCAAATCGGCCATTAGCGTTATGATGATAACTGCTTATATTTTTGAACAGATGTCTTTACGTTTTGAGGGAGCAATGGGGTTCCATTGTAACCGATAAGCGGAAAGACAGATGACAAAAAGAAAGTATGTTTGCGCATAACAGTCTAATGGCCGATTTGGGATTATTCATCCTTCTGGTTTTCTTCTTCCATCAGATAGTCATAAAACAGCTGAAGGCCTTTGTTCGTGGCTATCGCCAGATTGATGTCGCGCCCGAAATCATCCTCCAACTTGAGTGTCGATATTCTGTCGCCGTTGCCACACGCAAGCCAAATGGTACCGATGGGGATATTCTTAGGCCCACCTGTAGGTCCGGCATAACCGGTAGCTGCAATGGCAAAATCGGTACCGAGCGACTTACAGGCTCCCGTAACCATCTGTTTTGCAACCTCTTCACAAACTGCCGTTTGCTCTTCTATCACATCATGACTGACGCCCAGCAGATTCTCCTTCACCTCATTCACATAAGAGATGATTCCACCTTTGAAGTACTTGGATGCTCCCGGAATGGCAATAATCGCTTCGGCTATGCGACCACCGGTACAACTTTCAGCCGTACCCAGAGTCTGTTCGCGCTCCCACAGCAACTGACTTATCTCTCTACTTAATATTTTACTTTCGAAATCCATATCATTAAGGTTTATTGAAAAGTTACTTTTGAAAATACCGGGCTGTCTATCTTACAGAAGTTTCCGTCAAGATACTTGTAGTAGCCGGTAATGGCTATCATGGCAGCATTGTCGGTAGTATAGCTGAATTTGGGTATGTATATGTGCCAGCCATACTTCTGCGCATGCTCATGGAAGGCGGCACGCAAGCCGTTGTTGGCGCTCACTCCGCCAGCCACTGCCACATGTCTGATCTGGGTCTGGTTTACCGCCTTGCGCAACTTGCGCATCAGAATGTCCACTATCGTAAACTCAAGACTTGCGGCAAGGTCTTCCTTGTGATGTTCTATGAAATCAGGGTCCTGCTCCACCCATTCGCGCAAGGAATAAAGGAAAGAGGTCTTCAGTCCGCTGAAACTGTAGTTCAGTCCGGGTATCTGGGGTTCGGCAAACTTATAGGCATGGGGATTGCCCTGGCGTGCCAGTCGGTCGATAATAGGACCACCGGGATAGCCCAGTCCCATCACCTTGGAGCACTTGTCTATCGCCTCCCCTGCGGCATCATCAATCGTCTGCCCCAACACCTCCATTTTATTGTAGGCATCCACACGCACTATCTGCGAATTGCCTCCGCTGACCAGCAGACAAAGGAACGGCAACGGAGGAACTGACTGACCGCCATCTTTTTCACGGATAAAATGCGCCATGACATGCCCCTGAAGATGATTCACATCGATCATGGGAATGCCGAGCGAGCGGGCAAAACCCTTGGCAAAACTGACGCCCACCAGCAAAGAGCCCATCAGTCCCGGACCTCTGGTAAACGCCACCGCCGTAAGCTGCTCCTTGGTAATGCCAGCCTGCCTGATCGCCTCATGGACTACCGGCACGATATTCTGCTGATGGGCACGTGACGCCAGTTCGGGCACCACCCCTCCATACGCTTCATGCACAGCCTGACTCGCCGTAACGTTGCTCAGCAAGACTCCATTATGCAGCACGGCAGCCGAAGTATCATCGCAGCTGCTCTCTATACCTAATATATAGACATCACGTGACTCCATAAATCAATAGGTTAAGATTTCTACACCTTGTTCTGTCATCAAGTAGGTATGCTCCCACTGGGCACTGGGCAATCCGTCCTCGGTGATGATTTCCCAACCGTACTTGTCGTCGGCATCCAGATACACCTTCCATGTACCCATATTGATCATGGGCTCTATGGTGAACACCATACCAGGAACCAGCAGCATGCCCGTACCACGATGGCCGAAATGCACCACCTCGGGCTCCTCATGGAATTCCAGTCCTACGCCATGGCCACACAAGTCGCGCACTACTCCATAATGGTATTTTGACGCATGTTTCTGAATCGCATGACCGATATCGCCTACAAAACTATAGGGCACAGCCGCAGCGGCACCAATCTCAAGACATTCCTTCGCCACACGCACCAGCTGCTCTTTTTCAGGAGTGGTAGAACCGCCTATGATAAACATGCGCGAGGCATCGGCATAATAACCGTTGTAGATGGTAGTAAAGTCAACGTTTACGATATCGCCCTCCTGAAGCACATCGGTCTCTTTTGGGATGCCGTGGCATACCACCTCGTTGATGCTCGTACAAACACTTTTTGGAAAGCCTTCATAACCCAGACAAGCAGGAGTACCGCCCTTGCCCACACAGGCATCATAGCATATCTTGTCTATTTCAAGGGTACTCATGCCAGGATGTATCAGGCGTTCCACCTCATCCAATACAAAGGTATTGATTTCTCCGCTCTTGCGAATACCAGCAATCTGTTCCGGAGTTTTTATCAGCGAGCGTGTGGGTACCAGTTTTCCTCTACCCTCCCAATACATCACCTGCTTATCAAGTTCCGTAGGCTCTTGACCTGACAAGCAGTGCCATCTACGTTTTTTTCCAAACATGTTTAATGCGTGATTAATTTCTGCAAAATTACTACTTTTATTCCAATAACCACACAAAGAGAATCGTTTTTTCACACAAATAGCAGCTCAACGACATGCAACAACCGCAAATACCGGTCGGGCGCATCTGCCTATAGACGAAAAGACAGAATAGTATTTCTGGAAATCAAATCATAATAAAAAAAAGAAGCAGCGGTTCTATAAGCCGGGTTCTGTACAACGGTCTTGAATATCCAAAACCGTCGTGTCTGTCATTTATCTAATCCGCATGTCACCACACGGCTTAAGCATTCTACCCTCCATCGGAGCAAGTCGGACGGGCTATCCTCAGACGATGGTTTACATGAACTTGCAGCCTCCAGATGGCACAGCTCGCCGATCACCCGACGACTGGTGGTCTTTTACACCACCTTCTCACCCATTCCAGCAGTCAACCTGCGGCGGTTATTTTCTTCTGCCATATCCTACTGTTGCCAATAGCTTCTATTTTCGGAAGTGGAGCGCCCTATGCTGCCCGGACTTTCCTCTCGTGTATTGCTACACCAGCGACAAACCGAACCGCTGCTTCAAGGGTGCAAAAGTAACGCTTTTTTGTTTTCTGACAAAATATTAGGAAGAGAAAACACAAGAAGAACCACACCAAGAAACAGGAAAGAACCACACCAAGAAACAGGAGAGAAAGAAGCAAGAAAAAGGGAACCACATCTTCATGCGATTCCCTTTTTGTGACTCCTGCAGGATTCAAACCTGCAACCTTCTGATCCGTAGTCAGATGCTCTATTCAGTTGAGCTAAGGAGCCTGTTTTCTTAATTGCGATGCAAAGGTAGCAACTATTTTTCAAACGACCAAACGTTTCAGCTATTTTTTTTCAAAAAAATATCGCCACTCCCTATTATTTGCCAGATTCAGGATACTTTCGTACCCTATCTAACCCCGACAGGACGATGATTCCTTAAATCTTAAGAGACTTCATGATCTCGCTCATCTTCTGCAAGGTAGAGATGCGTGTGGGTACCAAAGGCAGGCGCAACACATTCTCTATCATTCCCATCTCATGCAGCATCGCCTTGACGCCGGCAGGATTTCCGTCGATAAAGAGCAGACTGAACAGGTCGATGAACTTGTGATGAATCTTGCGGGCGCCCTCGTACTCTCCGCGGAATTCCAGACGAATCATCTTGGAGAACTCTTTGGGAAGCGCGTTGCCTATAACGCTGATAACACCTATGGCGCCACAGGAAATCATAGGGAAAGTAAGCGCATCGTCACCACTTATCACATCAAACGAAGAGGGCTTGTTCTTGATAATCTCGTCTATTTGTTCCAGGTTGCCGCTGGCCTCCTTGATCGCCACGATATTCTTGCAGTCCTTGGCAAGCCTTACGGTTGTGGCAGCCTGCAGGTTCACTCCCGTACGCCCAGGTACATTATAAAGTACAACAGGCAGAGAAGTGGCGGCAGCAATGGTCTTGAAATGCTGGTACAATCCTTCCTGAGAGGGCTTGTTGTAATAGGGGCACACGCTCAGAATACCGTCTATTCCGGCAAAATCGCC
>CALZXH010000089.1 GCA_945830055.1 uncultured Prevotella sp. | reverse complement strand
TTTCTCTTCTGCAGGTGCGGGCAATACCAGCACTCTGTCTGCTAATGGTTTGATATTCATAATGTTTTGTTGTTTAATTGTGATGCCGTTTTATCTTCTTTGCCACCTGTTGCAGTGACTTTTCATCTTCCTTTTTGCCAAAACCGTGCCAAAGGGTGTTTGCTTGTTTATGTGTGTCAGATAACTGACAGTTTGTCAGCTATTGGCACTTTTCCTATTGTTGCGTATGGTGTTGAGAATACCCGGCATGGGTATTTGTCTGCAATAATAGGAAAACTTTTGTTCCATACATTGTTTTATTGTTAGTTTTTTGTGTAAATTTGCAGAAAGATATTCATTTGCTATGGAAGAAACAATATATAGTGACAGTGTCGTAATTATTCCCACGTACAATGAGAAGGAGAATATTGAGAAAATCATCCGTGCCGTCTTTGCACTGGATAAGGTTTTTCATATATTGGTTATTGATGATGGGTCGCCTGATGGTACTGCCGATATTGTAAAGCGCCTGATGGTTAGCGAATTTCCCCATCAGTTGTATATTCTTGAGCGACAAGGCAAGTTGGGGTTGGGCACCGCCTATATTGCTGGGTTCAAGTGGGCGCTGGACCATGGCTATGAGTACATCTTTGAGATGGATGCCGACTTCAGTCACGATCCCAATGACTTGCCCCGTCTCTATTCTGCCTGCCGTGACGAAGGCTATGATTTGGCCATCGGCTCGCGTTATATCAGTGGTGTCAATGTGGTGAATTGGCCTATCGGAAGGGTGCTGATGAGCTATTTCGCTTCCAAGTACGTGCGTCTGGTCACGGGTTTTAAAGTACATGATACCACTGCCGGCTTCAAATGCTACAAGCGCAGGGTGTTGCAGACCATCGATCTCGATCAGGTGCGTTTCAAGGGTTATGCGTTCCAGATAGAGATGAAGTTTACTGCCTATAAAATAGGTTTCCGCATCAAGGAGGTTCCTGTGATATTCGTGAACCGTCGTGAGGGAGTGAGCAAGATGAACGGAAGCATTTTTGGCGAGGCGTTCTTCGGTGTAATGCGACTTCGCTGGGATGGATGGTTCCGCAAATATCCAGCTATCTGCAGTTAGGTCACTCGAGGTAGGATGCCTATAGGCTCCTCTGATTCCTTTATGACGGCAATCCGTTATACACTTGTCTTATATCGCTCGTCCAGACTGCTTTCCACGGAGTCGTAACTCTGTCGCATGATGGTCTGTACGTTTTCTGCGCCTTGTCCTATCGGGTAGATGGGCTGGTGGATGGTGAGGCGAAGCGGATGCCAGTGGGCAAAATGCCAGTCGCGGGTACGTGGCATCACCTCGAAACAGCCGTTGATGGTGAGTGGTACGACGGGCAGTTGTAGTTCGTCTGCCAGAATAAATGCCCCTTTCTTGAATTTGCTCATGCCGCCCGTATAGGAGCGTGCTCCCTCGGGAAATACTACCATGCTCATACCGCTTCTCAGTGTCTGACGAGCTTGCAGATACGTTTCCTTTACCTTGCTTTGGCTCCCTTTGTCCACAAAAATCTGATGTGAAGCTTTCACCGCCATTCCTACAAACGGAATCTTCTTGATACCGCTCTTCATCATCCATTTGAAGTTTCGGCCCAGAAAACCGTATATCAGAAAGATGTCGAATGCTCCCTGGTGGTTGGCCACAAAGACGTATGACTGCCCTTCCTCCAAATGTTCTTTCCCCTCCACGCTTACAGGTAGCAGGAAGATGCGGGTGATAATCCATGCCCACCACTTGCCCGGATAGTAGCCAAAGAAATGTCCGCCACCCAGCAGGCATCCTGCCGCCACTGTGATGCCGGTGATGATGGTTGCCACAACGGTGACAGGAAGTGCCACACACAACTGATAGAGGTAATACAGGTATTTCATGTCTTTCGGTGCTTATTATGATATTATATCGATTGTTATACTTGTTTTTTCTTGAGTGTAATTACTGTTATTTCGCCAGGTACCCCAAACCTGAATGGGATGAAACCTCCCAGTCCGGTACTAACGTGAATGGCACGTCTGCCCTCGTAATACATTCCTCCCCACTCTTTGTAGATGAGTGAGGCCGGTGACCAGCCGAACAGAGAAAACTGGGTGGCATGAGTATGGCCGCTTAGGGTGAGTTGGGCTGAGGATTGCGGTAGGATGGTGCGCCGCCACGAACTGGGGTCATGCTGCAACATGAGTGTGAATTGCCCCTGCTGGATGCCTCGCATCGTCTTTTTGATGTCTCCGTAGCTTGGAAACGGCCTGCCCGTACCGTCATTCTCCATGCCTGCCACGATGATACTGTCGGCATCTCTGTGTAAGGCAATGTTACTGTTCAGCAGCAGGGTCCATCCCATGCTTCGTTGCAACCGCTTTGTTACCTCCAGATTGCTCTTCTTCTGCTTGTCTTCGGCAGTGATGTAGTGGGGATAGTCATGATTGCCCATTACTGAGATTACCCCGTCTTTGGCATGAAGCCGGCTTAGGGTGGCTTGATGCGGAAGGATTTCCGAGGGCATCCTGTTCTGCAGGTCGCCGGTAAACACGATTAGGTCGGCACCCTGCGCATTGATGGAATCCACAGCACGCTCCAACAGAGGGGCATGGCGGCCGGAATAGGTTCCTACATGCGCGTCAGAGAAGTGTACTATGCGGTAGCCATCGAAGGCATCGGGCAGTTGGTCAGAGCAGTAGGTCAGTTGCTTCACCGTGATTTGATGGAAGCCTTTGGTGCAGCCGTATATCAGAATGTACCAGCAGCCGAGTACCGAAAGCATTCCGACGATGTTCCCGTAGTTGCGGGTGGTGTGGCACAGGCGTCTTAGAAGTCGTCCTGCCAGAGAGCACAGCACAAAGAGGGTGGCAGGTATCACCAAAAAGCCCACCAAGAAGAGGTAGGTGTTGATGACAGAGATATTGTCGGGTGCAAAGTCTCTTGAGGTGCCCAATAGCAGGGTAGCGGCAACCATTGCTGCGGCAGGCATCCACCACAAATAGCGCCAGCTTTTCTTCAACCGGTGTTTCAGATATTGCCGGTCGATATATAGCCAAGGCAATAGGATGGCAAGCAACAAGGGTATTACTATCTTGGTAATCATGATGGGATGCTCGTTTCTTCTCTTTGTTTGTTTCTCAATTTGCCAGCAACGGTTGCAGGAACTTCCTGGCTTCTTCTGTTGTTATTCCCCCGCGCCTGGCATAGTCTGCCATCTGCTCTTCGGTGATGTTTCCGATGCTGAAATAACGCGCTTTGGGGTGTGCTATCATCAGTCCTGTCACGCTGGCATGGGGCATCATGGCACCGTTTTCAGTGAGTCGGATTCCTATCTCTTCCAATCCCAGCAGTTTGTTGATGATGAAGTTTACTCCCGTGTCGGGCATGGAGGGATAGCCCACGGCAGGACGTATGCCTTGAAACTTCTCTTGGTGCAGCTCGCTGATGCTGAGGCTTTCATTGGGCGCATAGCCCCAAAGGTCAGTCCTCACCATCTGGTGCAGTCGTTCTGCGGTTGCTTCCGCCAGTCGGTCGGCAAGCAGTTGCATCATCATTTGCAGATAGTCATCGTCGTGATAGTCGTGCACCATGGCTGCATCTGTGGTGGTGGCAAACACGCCTACCGTATCGGGGATGCCCTTCTCTATAGGTCTCACATAATCGGCAAGGCATAGGCATGGACTGCCCGTCTCATGGTGCTGCTGGCGCAGCAGGGGCAGTGTGGTACCATGAATCACCAAGTTGTCGCCATCGCTGTTAGCATCGGCAATCATCAGCAAAGCATGGGTGTGATAATTTCCGCCTTCCCGTTGTAGCAATGTCATGGCCTCTTGCTGTAGCCGTTGCTGCTCTGTTGGACCTTTCACCTGCCATGCATGGAAAAAGTAAATCCAGTTGATGTAGGGGACCAGTGAGGCAATATCAAAGGTGAATTTTCTTTTCAGATACATGGGTGCCGTTGCTTAGGGGTGTCTGTCAAACTCTACGGGTTCTCCCGTATAGCTTCGGTCAACCCGTCCCTGGTGATATACAGGATAGCCGTTGCATAGGGTAGTCTGTACTTTCCATCCGAACGTGTGTCCCACCATGGGGCTCCATCCGCATTTGCTTTCTATAATGTCGGGTGTCACCTTCCAAGGACTGTCTTTTTTCACAATAACAAGGTCTGCCTTGTAGCCCTTACGGATAAATCCGCGTTGCTTCACGTTGAAAAGGGTGGCAGGACGGTGACACATCAAGTGTACTAATTGGGTGATGTCGAGCACTCCTTGGTCGGTAAGCTCCAGCATGGCGGGCAGACTGAACTGTATCATAGGCATGCCTGATGCAGCCTGGAAACAGCCTCCCTGCTTCTGTGAAAGCAAATGGGGTGCGTGATCGGTACCTATCACGTCGATGTCTCCATTGGTGAGTCCCTGTCGCAGGGCCTCGCGGTCGGCAGTAGTCTTGATGGCAGGATTTACCTTGATGAGTGCTCCCAGTCGTTGGTAGTCAGTATCACAGAACCACAGATGCCCCACGGTAGCTTCGGTAGTGACGTTGGGCAGGTGCTTCTCTCTGATATACTGCAGTTCCCTGGCGGTGGTGATGTGGGCGATGTGCAGGCGTGCTCCCGTGCGTTCCGCCAGTTCTACTGCCAGCATGGTACTCTTCATGCAGGCCTCCTCACTTCGTATCTGTGGGTGCAGCGAGATGTCTGCCTGTTCTCCGTAGCGTGACTTGGCAACAGACATGTTACGGTTGATGACCGCAGTGTCTTCGCAATGGGCCATGATGGGCATGGTGGCATGCGAGAAGATTTGTAGCAGTTGGTTGTTGTCATCTACCAGCATATTGCCTGTTGAGGAACCCATGAACAGCTTGATGCCCGGAACTGTTCTGGGATCGATGCTGTCAAAGAGTGCAACATTGCTGTTGGTGGCGCCAAAGAAAAAGGCATGGTTCACATGGCATTTGGCTGCCGCAATGGACTGTTTCTCGTGTAGAGCCTCCAAGGTGGTTGTCTGCGGTATCGTGTTGGGCATGTCAAAACAGGTGGTCACGCCTCCTGCTGCTGCTGCCCTGCTCTCGCTCTCCATATCCGCCTTGTCGGTAAGTCCCGGTTCTCTGAAGTGTACATGGTCGTCGATGATACCGGGAAGTACATAGCAACCCGAAGCATCGATGATGTTGGCATCGGGTGTTTCGGGCTGTTGTCGGGACTGTATGATGTCGGTGATAATGCCGTCTTCAACTGTCAGGGTGGCCTGTTGCTGGCTGCCCTCGTTGACGACGACGGCATTCTTAATGATTGTTTTCATCTAATCCTTGCAGTTTGGCTTCGTTTTCCGTAGCAGTCTTATAGTAGTCTTTCACATAAGGGTCGTTCTTGAACTTCTCGGTGGCTTTGCTCATGATGTCCTCTATCTGGGGGGTAAGCACGGGATATTGGAATGCGCTGGTTATCATCATGAATACGCCGGGCCCCAGTACGTTGTCGAAGTTGTTGACGATAAAGTCAGTCACCAGCTTGTCTTCTTCCTTGATGATCTGTTCCGCTTCAGCCGACAACTGGTCCTTGATGGTCTCCTCGTCGATGCCGTCGAGCATCATCTGGCTCTGCCTGTGGTTCAGCTCGTTCATTCTGTTGTCCAGTTGCTTGTGCTTGTCCAAAAAGGCATACAGCTTTTCGTTGAGGGGGGTACCGCTAACCACCTGGTTTGCCTGATCTATCTTGATGTTGATTACACCGCTTTCCAGCACTACAGGCAGTACACTCTGTTCGTCCATGAAGAGGTTTGCCATGCGTACTGTATCCAGTGTGCCGATAAAGGAAAACTGCCCGTGCAATACGTCACACGAGTCGATGCTCTTCAGCTCGTTGTCCTTGATAGTCTTCAGGTAAAGTTTGTTGCCGTCCAGTTGCGAGAGCGACGAAGTTCCCTGTACTTTAAATGTCTCTGCGCAGGAACAGCACAGTGCCACCACGGCACACAGTATGGTGATGGTTTTGTTCATACGTGTTTTATGTGTTTCATCTATAAGCATCCGCAAAAGTACGATGTTCCTCTGAAGTAAGGAAAAAAATTCAATGTATTTAAAACAATACCGAATAATTTATAGATTTTTTTGCATCTGCCGTTTCACTTTTGTTCCTTTCTCAGTTCGCTGGCAATTCTGTGGGTGGAATACAGCTGCAGGATGGCACCTATGAGCACTAATACCACCCAGTTGTTGTGCACATAATGGATGTAAGAGAGGTAGCCGATGGGCAGCAGTCTTACGTGGTCAAGAAAGAGAAAAAGGGCTGCCAGCAGAAAAAGCGCGTCGCTCATCAGCTGTATCCTCCGCAGGCGTCTGATAACGAAGCTACTTCCCTCGTATTTCTGTTTGAACTGCATCAGACTGAATGCCAGCGTGCCTACGGCAAACAGGTAGGGTGCCCATGAAGCGAAGAACAGGTTGGCTCCGCTACCCACCACCATGAGTAACGCCCCTATAATGAATATGGTATTTTCAGTCTTGTTCAGCGTTTTCATCCTGGGTTGTTTCTGATGGTTTGTTGTCGTCGCTCAATACGAAAATGTCCTCGTCATCGGCTTTCATGAAATAACGTTCTCGGGCAATGCGCTCCACGGCCTTTACGTCAGTTCTCAGCAGCTTTAATTGGCGCAGATTGCTTTCATTCAGTCGCTTGTAGGCGCTGATTTCCTCCTCCAATTGCTGTATCTTCTGTCTCTTGAGCATGTGGTTCCATACACTGTTCTCGTCAAAGATACCTACGATGAGCACGCCAATCACTGTGACTAACGAGTATTTCACGATAGTATGTTTGCGCAGATAGGCAGTCAGGGCTTTCAGTTTTTCCATACTGGCATGTACTGTTTCTGGTGAATGGAAATGGGGCGTAAACCGCTTCAATAGCTGTCGCCGTTGATGATAAGACGCTTGGTAGAGCAGTTTTCTATCAGGTTCTTGTCAAAAGCGTTCTTCTCGTCGTTCACCTCGCAGTTCTCGAAGGTAAAGTCGGTGAGTCGGTACTTGTCTGACTTGCCTACGTCGAAGAAGTTCCTGCTCTTGACTTTTGCGTTGCGTATGGTAATATTGTTGCAGGTGGACAGAGGCATATCGTCTCTCTGTTCAGGTTTGAAGAACTGCGTCCAGGGGCGTACCACCAGGAAGCTGGTGCAGTCTCCGCTCACATCCTCAATGGTCACGTACTCATAATGCTGTGGGGTGTCGGGGCGCATCTTCAGCCACAGCACACGGTTTGCCTGCGAGAAGGTACAGTTGCGAAGCACCACATTGCGGTCGTGTAGCGACTCGCTGCCCAGTGTGAGGCATCCGTGCACTTTGCCATAAGTACAATGCTGAATGATGATGTTGTTGTTGGCTCCGTTGTTGGGGTCCTGGTCAGCCCATGTGCCCTTGCCGCCTTTGAGTACCACAGCATCATCGTTTACACTCATGTAGCAGCCGTGTATCAGTACGTTGTTGCACACGTCTATGTCTATGGCATCGCTGCTGGGTGCCTTAACGCCTGTGGTGGGAGCAAAGATGTAACAGCCAAGATAGCGCACGTATTCGCATTTGTAAAGGTGGTTGGTCCAGAACGGGCTGTTCATCAGCTTCACGTCCTGTACCGTCACGTTCTTGCTGTTGGATATATATACCAGTCTGGGGCGCATAGCCTCCAGGTTGGTGCACTGGCGGTTGTACTGTCTGCGAATCCAGAATTCTTCCCAGTAGTTGTAGCCGTTACCGTTGATAGTACCCTTGCCGGCAATGGTAAATCCGTCGGTGTCGTCGGCGTTGACAAGGGCTGCAAAATACTTCAGCGTCTGTCCTTCCATGCGAGTCTCCACCAGTTTGAAGTCGCGGATACGGTCGCTTCCTTTGAGCATTCCGCCTTCTTCAACCAGCAGGTTCACTCCCTGCTTGAAGAACAGCGAGCCGGACAGGAACACACCCTTGGGCACTACCACCACACCGCCTCCTTCCTGAAACGCCTTGTTGATGACGGCCTGTATGCGCTCGGTCTGTACTATGGTAGAGTCGGTGCTCACCCCATGCTCGGTAATCACGTAGCGCTTGCCCAGCATTTCCTGACTCACCTTGGTAGTATCACTGAACCATGCGGGAATGGGGGTCCCATCGGGAAACAATTCGGTCTTGGCTTTCTTTTTGCCTATGGCTGGCAGCGTAACAATAAGCAGTGCCAGTGCAATCAGTTTAGTTCTCATATATCTTCAGGGTATGTTTATCTTCAGGGTATGTTAGTTTGCCGTTTCAGGTATGTAGCGCAAAGGTAATACTTTTTTTTTATCCTGCAAATAAAAACATCA
>CALZXH010000088.1 GCA_945830055.1 uncultured Prevotella sp. | reverse complement strand
GCTGGCAGCCAAAGGCCGCGTAGCCAAAACTCAAATTTTTAACGAACTATTGTTTATCTAAGTAACCGTTAAATCATATCAGAATGAAATCCATATACACAAAGTTTTTCCTGTTGAATTTTCTCTATTTCATAGGAACAGGTTGTGTCTGTGCACAGCGTATAGACCTTAAGGGAATTTGGAGTTTTGACATAGGCGAAGGAACAGCCTATACAGACAGCATAGTACTACCTGGCTCCATGCTCACCAACAACAAAGGAAACGAAGTGAGTATCTACACACAGTGGACGGGCAGTCTATACGATTCCTCATTTTACTTCAATCCCTTCATGGAGAAATACCGACAAGAAGGACTATGCAAATTCCCGTTTTTCCTTACTCCGAAGAAACATTACATCGGCAATGCACGCTACGGCAAACAGATATTCATCCCCAAGCAATGGAAAAAAGGAAGAATCTTCATCTCGCTCGAGCGACCACATATAGAGACTACGCTCACTGTCAACGGGCACTACGTGGGGAAAGACTCCTCGCTGTCTGTACCTCACGTGTTTGAAATTACCAAGTACGTTAAGCCAGGAACAGAGAACAGCATCGATATCAACCTGTATAATGGCATTGAAAATGTATGTGTGGGACAAGACTCACATAGCGTGACCGACCAGACACAGGGTAACTGGAACGGAATTGCCGGCGACATAGCTGTTTATCTCAAACCGAAAGCATTCATCTCCAACGTGCAAATCTATCCTGACATCAAGACGATGAGCATCAGGGTAGATTATACCATTGACGGAGGAGACGACAAGTGTACCGTGACTGTAGGTATGGAAAACGGACAATGGAACCGCCACGCGCTTAAAAAGAACGACAAAGGCACTTACAGCCTGCAACTTCCGCTCGGCAAAGACACCAAGTTATGGGACGAGTTCTCACCAAACCTTTATACACTGAAAAGCGCAATCAACGGTGATACAGTAAGCACCACTTTCGGTATGAGAGAGATAGCCATCAAGGACAGGCAGTTCTACATTAACGGCAGAAAAATATGGCTCAGGGGAACAGTGGACAACTGCTGTTTTCCGCTCACCGGCTATCCTCCCACAGATGAAGAGCATTGGATGCACATCTTTGAGAAATGCAAAGAGTATGGCATCAACCACGTGAGATTCCATTCCTATTGTCCTCCCGAGGCTGCCTTTACTGCTGCTGACAAAGTGGGAATCTATCTGCAACCTGAAGGTCCCTCATGGCCCAACCATGGTGTAAGGCTAAAACGAGGAATGACCATCGACCGATATCTGTTGGAAGAGACAGAGCGCATGGTGAAGCAATACGGCAATCACCCCTCGTTCTGTATGCTTGCTGCAGGCAATGAGCCTGCCGGTGATTGGGTTACCTGGTGCAGAGAGTTTGTGGATTTCTGGCATTCTACAGGTGACACCAGACGTGTATATTGCGGCGCATCGGTAGGTGGAGGATGGGCTTGGGATGTCAACAGCGATTATCATGTCAAAGGAGGAGCACGCGGACTGGATTGGAACCGCAGCCAGCCACAATCCACGGATGATTATTATACACAACTGTTGCTACCAAGGAATTTCAAAACCGACGGAGTACCACCCCATCTGCTTGCCATTGATACCCTCCCCAACGGAAAGACCGAGGTGGTGAACAACAGTCCTATTATCGCCCATGAGCAGGGACAGTGGTGCGTATTCCCAGACCTAAGTGAAAGGAGCCAATACACTGGTGCCTACAAAGCCGGCAACATGGATATCTTTGCCGACCTGCTGAACAATAATGGCATGGGCGGAATGGACAGAAAATTCCTGATGGCAAGCGGCAATCTGCAAGCGCTTTGCTACAAATACGAGATTGAACGAAACCTAAGGACAAAGGATTATGCCGGTTTCCAACTGCTCGGACTCAACGACTACAGCGGCCAGGGGTCTGCCATGGTGGGAGTGCTCAACGTGTTTTGGAAAGAAAAGGGGTACTGCGATGCCAAAACATTCAGGCAATTCTGCTCACCCCTTGTTCCATTGGCACGCTTTCCCCGCTTTATATTCACTACTGACGACACGCTGGGGGTAGAGGTGATGGCCTATAATGCCGCTCCTTCAGCTTTGACTGAGGCAAAGACAGAATACTGTATCAAATCGGCTGACGGAAAAGTGATGGACAAAGGCTCTTTCGACATCACTTCAGTTACACTGGGCAAAGACAACCATCTGGGCTCTATTGTTTCTACGCTCACTCATTATCCGGCACCGAGCAAATACACGCTGACAGTCAACATAGAAGGCAATGACCTTGAGAAGCATATTATGCGTGGCTGCAATCAGTGGGATTTCTGGGTATATCCCGCTCCTCAAGCGGATGAAGAATGTTTAGGTAACTCTATCTACATTACAGACTCTTTGGACGAAAATGCCATAGAAAGGCTTCGCAAGGGGGGCGATGTACTGATTACGGCTGCAGGCAAGGTAACCTTGGGCAACGATGTGGTACAGCATTACCTGCCTGTATTCTGGAACACGAGCTGGTTCAAGATGAGACCTCCACACACCACTGGCGCTTACATTGACACAACGCACCCTCTATTCAAACACTTTCCCTCTGACAACTGGGGCAATCTGAACTGGTGGGAATTGCTGAACCGCGCACAGGTAATGAACCTCTGTGAACTGCCTGCTGACTACATGTCGCCCATACAACCGATAGACACTTGGCATGTAAGCCGCAAACTGGGTATGATGGTAGAGGCGAAGTGCCTGTCAGGCAGACTGTTCATCACTACGATGGACATCAGTTCCAACCTGAACAAACGGCATGTGGCAAGACAGATGCGCCATGCCCTGCTTACCTACATGCAGAGTGATGACTTCAAGCCAATACTGATACTGGGACTGGACACCGTAGCACATTTCTTCACCAAGCAGGCACCCAAGGTGGACATGTTTACAAAAGACTCGCCCGACGAGTTGAAGCCAAAAATCAAATAGGCTTTTATCTCATGATCTTGATACCAACAAACACTGTTCGGGGCTGTGTAGGACCATAGAAATAGCCAGAGTCACGATAGGCTCCCCGGTCCAGGTCTTTCTGGAAGGAATCCAGCATATTCTGCACTCCGCCATTGAGTTGCAGTTGAAGTTGTCTGCCCAGCGTGAAGGTATATGCCACCTTAGCTCCCAGTTCCAGAAAGTCGGGTGTATGTTTCATCTCGTCCTGCGCAATATAGGTATAAGGATAGTTGGCGGCAATCTCATCGGAAGGAGCGAAGTGGGGCACGTACATCTTTCCGGTATATATTCCGCTGAGCGAGAGGTCCAACTGTTTGACAGGCTTTACGTTAAGCGTAAAATAGCCATACACATGTGGTGTGCGGGGCATATAGCGTATGGGGGCCACACTGGGGTCATCACTCCATTCGGTATATTCCTTATATCTACTCTGCTGCAAAGTGACTCCCAACTGTAGAGTCCAATGGGTATCATGCGCCACCTTGGCATCCATATTCACGCCATAGACCTCTGCTCCACTGCCGTTGCGACGTTCCTGAACAGTGTTTCCTTGATTATCAGTACCTATTTTCTGCAGATAGAATACGTTGCTCAATGTGGTGTAAAAGGCTTCTGCCAGCATGTTAATCCTAAGATGACCCAGAGAGAACGTGTAATCCACAGAACCGCTGAAACTGTTGGAACGCTCTGGTTCCAGACCGGGTGCCAGTTGAATCAGCATCACTTCGCCACCCACAGCAGTAACATGCAGGTCTTCGTCGTATGCCTGCGGTGCCCTGAAGCCAGTGCTCCATGTAAGCCGTGTCTGCAACACATCGGAAGGTTTCCACAAGAGGTTCACCCTAGGACTGAGAATGAGGTTGTCTATCAGATTATGCTTGTCCAATCTCAGGCCAGCAAGTAGGGTCACTGTGTTGATTTTCCACTCGTTTTGCAGGAATCCGCCCCCTATCTTTACGTCCTGACGCAGGTCTCTATGATAGCCAGTCATTACATCATGCAGATTATTCTGTTGGTATTCTGCGCCCAAGGTCAACGTGGCAGGAGCAAAGAGCAAGCGGTTCAGTCTTGCTGTATAGGTCATGCCCGCCACCCATGTCATGTCTTTCGTCTTTCCGTAGGCGTTGGGGGCCTGCAATGCGCCATAATAACTGTTTCTGTCGATATGCTGCGCTGACACATAGGCAGACAGTTTGTGCGCATACTCTTTCCAGAACAAGTCATAGGTAAGTCCTCCACTATTGATGATATGCTTTGTCTGCTCTGTGATATCACTGAGATGCGGTTCCAGATCAAAAGCATTGCCACCCCGACGAAACTCGTTAGTGGTATGATATTCTATGCCCAACCTACTCTGCTGTGTAGGACGGTAGAAACCTCTAAGTCCAAAAGTATGGGCATGCAATTTGCCTATCTCCGAAAAGCCGTCATCATCCCTATCATAGGGTTGTCGGTTTCGATAGCTCTGATATAGTGCCAATCCGTATTGATGCTGATTATCCACCACAGACACATTGGCACCCATATTCTCCTCCCATGCCTTTCCGCCCATCACCGACAGGTTGTTGTTAATCTGAAAAGAGTTGTTGATAGGATCTTTGGTAATGATATTGATGGTGCCGCCCACGGCATTGGCACCAAAAAGGGCTGAACCGCCACCCCTGACCACCTCAACACGCTCTATCATTGACACCGGAATCTGTTCCAGTCCATAGACGCCTGACAAGGCACTCATCACAGGACGGCTGTTGATAAGAATCTGTGAATAGGGACCTTCCAGTCCGTTGATGCGTACCTGGGGAAAACCACAGTTCTGGCAGTTGTTCTCCACTCTCAGTCCCGACTGGTAATTGAGCGATTTCGACAGGTCGGGCGAATTGACGGCTTCAAACAACTTGGTACCCAGCACATGTACCACCACTGGAGCGTCACTTTTTCTCACCTCATTTCGATTGGCGGTCACCACCACCTCATCGAGCATAAACGTGTCCTTATCCATCGGACCTGCCATTATCCCGGTACCAACATTCAGCATCAACGCTGCTACAAACAATCTCTCTTTACCTCTATTTTTCACCTTTTATTTATTCTTTATGCAATTTCGTACTATGTTTCTCAAAGGAATGCAAAGATAAGGACTTGAAAAAAGAACAAAGAAAAAGAGGCATACCCAAAACCAAGTATTTTGAATAGCCTCATAATGAATTTACTAATCATTTTATATCATTACAGCAACGGGCTCAGATGTATTAGCAAATCAGAAAAAGCATTGAGTCGCAACAATCTGGGATGGTCAAACTCTTCACTACATTCCAACTGCCACACCACGTGATAGGGTATATGTGCAGCATATGCTCCGATGTTCAAAGCAGGTGCCACATCACTCTTGAAAGAGTTGCCTACCATCAACAATTGCCCGGGTTCCACACGCAATCGGTGGCACAGCAAGCGATAGGCATCTTCGTCTTTATTAGACACCACAAAACTATCGGTGAACAGAGGTTTTAATCCCGACCTTTCCAGTTTATGCTCCTGTTCTAACAATTCGCCTTTAGTAAAAACCACCATTTGTCTGTTGCACTGCTTCACCCACAGCTGATGTAACTGTTGCAATGTAGACAGCACCCCAGGCAAAGGGGTAGCTGGCATATCACCCAAAGCCTTGCCCATACCAACCAGCTCTGCCAGCACAGCCGGTGACAACTGATGCCTGCTCTTGCGCAATGCCGTTTCCATCAGCGATATGGTAAATGCCTTGCTGCCATAACCCAATTGCTGCATATTGGAACGCTCGGTATCAAAGAGGGCAGCCGCAGCCTCCTCTGCACCGCACCATGACTCCAGCACCTCGCATAGACGTCTCTCCACTTTTTCAAAATGGCTCTGACAGTCCCACAGCGTATCGTCTGCATCGAAAGCAATCAGTCTCACCTCACTGCCTATCACCGGAACGGAGAGTGGGACTGATTGCGGCATTTCATCTCGCCATGTCATAAATGTTACGCATGTCTGTGGGGGTAAGAACCTTAATGGCACCCACAGTGATGGTTCCTCCTCTACTGCATTTCTCCACCAGCACGTCAATCTCGGCATCTGTGATATCCCGTCCTATCAACTCGTGGATATTGGTAGGCATACCAATAGATTGGAAAAAAGTCTCAGTACGGGCAATACCCTCCAATGCAACCTCACGCCAATGACCGAAATCGGGTGTCACCCCCATCACATTCACTGCATACTGAGCAAAACGTTCTGCTGGATGGGGCTGTGTATTCCGCCCATCAAAACTGTCTATAACATAACGAGCCCAACTTCCCCATAGGGCAGCCAAACCTGCGCCATGAGTTACACCAAAAAGAGCACTCAGCTCATGCTCCAGACGATGAGTCGCAAAGTCCTTTTCAGTACCACATTCCGTCAGATCATTGTGCGACAAACTCCCTGCCCACATAATCTGTGCCCTATGACGGTAGTCATCAGGGTTGGTCAATACCTTGGGGGCACTATCTATGACTGTGCGCATCAACGCTTCTGCCAAGGCATCGGTAAGCGACATATCTGTATACTTGGAGAAATAGCGTTCCATGGTATGCATCAGAATATCTGTGGCTCCCGCTGCTGTCTGATAGGGAGGCAGGGTACAGGTACGCAAGGGATTCATAATTGCAAATTTGCAGCGGCACAAGTCGCTGTTGATACCACGCTTCAATGCACCTTCATCCTTGGTTATCACACAACTGCTACTCATTTCACTACCTGCAGCAGGAATAGTGAGCACAACTCCGATAGGCAGACAGGCTACAGGTTTTCCTTTGCCCTCCCAAAACTGCCACACATCACCATCGAAACAGGCACCGTAACCTATGGCTTTGGCAGAATCAATCACACTGCCACCACCCACAGCGAGTATAAAGTCTATCTGTTCCTTACGGCACAGTTCAATACCTTCATACACTTTTGAAAGCAACGGATTGGGCACTACGCCCCCCAATTGACAATACTTGATACCGGCATCCTGTAATTGTTCACATACCTTATCTATCAGTCCAGAACGCAGGGCACTCTGTCCACCGTAATGAACCAGCACCCGCTTGCCTCCATACATACTCACCATTTCAGCGATGCGTTCCTCACTGTCTTTGCCAAACACCACTCTCGTAGGGGCATAATATTCAAAATCCTTCAACATAACACTTTCAAATTATATTCTTTAGAGTACATCTTACAGACTAATATCCCAATAACCATACAACAAGTATATATTATGGAAATTAGGACGGATTACGATTATCTTCTATCAGTTGTTCGATTTCTTTAACATCTAACTTTGTAAAACAAGAAATTTTTTCGAGTGACATTCCATTGTCCTTCATGTTTTGAATGATTTCTCGCATACCTTCTGCACGTCCTTCCGCACGTCCTTCTGCACGTCCTTCCGCACGACCTTCCGCACGACCTTCCGCACGTCCTTCTGCACGTCCTTCCATTTTTGCAGTATCGAGAACATCGTTTTGTACCATGATATCATCCATATGTGCATCGTAAGCATGCCTTTCCTTGTCGGTCATGGTCATATAAAGAAGTTTTTCTTTTGCCTCTCGCAGACCTGGAGTGGAAGTATCATCTTTAATACGGTTGTTTTTCAAATAGTCAAGCCATTCCTCTATCGGAGTAGTAGCCACATCATTAAACTCGTTAACCCGAATGATATAGTATTCGGGGAACACATCAGCAGGGGCTTTCATCTTTATCTCATTAGCCTCCTTAGAGTTTACCTCTAAAGTGTCACCTGTATGTACGCCCGTGAACACCGTTTTTCCATGATAGAGATAGTCATTCCCCTTACCCAGATCGAAATACACGATGTTGATGGAATACACTTTTTTCACTTTATCATACTTGTTGCCTATCTCGATATGTTCGGTAATAGCCTTGGACACTCCATAGAGCATACGTTGCAGATAGTAGAGTTGACGGGTTAGTTGCACCTCCACAATGATGATATCACCCTTATCGTTTTTCGCCTTGATATCCACTCTATTGAACTTATCCGAGGCAGATTCTTGATTGCCCTCACTCTCGAGTATCTCCACAATCTTCACCTGTTCGCCAGTCATCACCGTAATCAGCCCTTCAAGTACAGCAAAGTTAGCCTTGTCACGAAGTATGCGCTTCACCGCCCAATCAAATCGTATGTATTTATTGTTCACTTCCATATCTCCCAAGAATTTATTATCAATATTCCGCATTTTCATTCCCATCCTACTGCAGATAGAGGAATGTGTCTACACTCCCTTGCAAATTTATACAAAATCCGTGAGATTTCGCATCTGCAAGAAAAAAAAACTGCATCTGGATTATCCTGCCGGTGAAGAACCTTGCGGATTCTTTATATATACAACGGAATACCCGTACGCCAGAAAAGACAAATTGTAAATAACTATTA
>CALZXH010000087.1 GCA_945830055.1 uncultured Prevotella sp. | reverse complement strand
AAATGTCGTTCATGGCAGACTATACATTGTCCAAACTGCTCACCTTGAGTGCCTATTACGACAGGCAGACCAACACACCGCTGCTCTCCAGCAGTTCTTATCCCACCACCACCCACGACTTTGGCTTTAGTCTGAAGTTCTCGCTCACACGATAATGTATTTAACGTGAGTTCGATGAATTCACATGATTGTTTTGCCCTGACTGCTTGCTGATGATTTGTGCGCACTGAAAGTGCAGCCTGCGCATAGCCCAGGGCAACACCCTGGGTCTTTATCGTGTGGAGCAAATACGGGCTGTAAGCCCAAAAGCGTTCATACACAAGCAAAGTATTAACGCTTTTGCCTTTTCAAGGCGTTTCCAAATGCATCCATCAAACCCAGGGTGTCATTCCGCTTCGCTCCATTCTGCCCTGGGCTATGCGCAGGTTGCACTTTATTCGCAAAGCTCATCAGCAAGCAGTCAGTGCGCACAATTCGTCGAACTCACGTTAAATATGTTTTCAACAATTTTCACTCTCTTATTCTCTTTTTATATCTGCGAGCAAGTTCTTCGGGATCAATATAACCCACTTGCTTGATAGTTGTCCCCCTCTATCTTCTTTGGAGTCTGCAACGCAAAACAGTAAACCATAAGGGTCAGATAGAGGAAATGGACCCAATAATCATCATGTTGGAAAACAGACAAAGGATGTGATTATCACAGCGTGCCGTTATTCCGCTCCGTCTCTTACTGTTCCGTTGTCGAGCGTGAATGCCTTGAAGTTGCTCTCATCGCCTTGTTTTCTCACCATGAAAGTGTATTTTTCTGTATAGCCCTGGGCTTTCAGAATGTCGGCGATGGCGCTTATGCTGTTCTTGATATTGTCAAACCTCTTGACCATGTCCTCGTCTATTTCCTCCTTCGTCACGGCATAGGTGGTGGTGTTCGAGTCCCACGAAATCTTCAGTTGCTCCTTGATGTTGTTGAGCAGCTTCTCGCTGGTGCAGCTCATCACCCATTCCTGGTAGTAGCGGCTTGGGGGAATGAGGTTGAAGTATCCGGAGTCGCTTGTTCGCAGGGTGGTCAATTCTACGTCACGTCTGTCGTTGCTAAGTTCTCCGATCATTTCGGTGGGGTGGAGGCTGATGCTGTTGATTCCGTCTCTGTCGGGATTCTTGAAGCGCCAGTACCATGTCATGTCGGCATCCCAGTCGTTTATCTGGAAGGTGCCCACCGTCTCGTGTTCGTTCCTTGAAAACATATGCCAGATGACGTGTGGTGTGACTCCCTCAAACTTCCAGTTGGGAGCGTATGGGTCAGAGCTGTTCCTCTTGACGATGAGGTCGGATTCTGTGTGGGTATATGATTCGCTCCAGCTGTAGCCTACTCCTACACCCATAGCCCCCTTGTCACCGCTCAATCCCAGATTGCCTGTGACGCTGAAGGACGTGCCCGATGTATATCCGTGGCTGCCCGAGCTGGTGCTCGACGGAGTAGCGTCGCGAAGTTCCAGGTCTCGTTGCTTGCCGAAAAGGCGTATGTGGGCGTGTGCATCCTTCATGTAGGGACCGAAGCATTTGGTTATTTCAAGATAATACTGTTTGCCGTAATCGTTCGTCAGCAGCACCCTCTTTTTGCACTCCATCCATTTGTCCTTCTCGTTGAGGTCTTGTGAGCCCAGTTGGCTGGCGTGGAATACTGCGTGCAGGCGCACCATGTAGTATTCTTCTTCATTTTTGAAGTCGAAGAGTGTATAAACATAGAACTGGTATTCGCTGAGCATGGTGGTGCCGCGTATGGCGCTCGGGCCCACGGTGCTCTGTACCGTGTATGTCTGGGCTTCCATCATGTCTTTCAGACTGGCAGATGCGGCGTTGTGGTTGAGCATCTTTGCCCATGCGGCTGCCTTGTCCTGCTCCATTTGCTTCTTGCTTGCCTCTGCGTTCTTCACCCAGCTCACCAACAGGTCGGCCGACTTGCCGTAGTTGTAGGGTGTCACCTCGCACTCACCGTTTGTCTCTACCGCGGCCGTAGATGTGATGCCGTCCTCGTCGGTGATGGTCACCACCGTGCTGTCGGCACTGCTCTTGGCCTGCTTCTCCAAGTCGTTCACCACGTAGGTGTCGTTCAGTCTGAAGGCCACGGCCTCATTCTCTATGGTGCTCATGCTGGCGGCGCCATCGTTTTGTGTGGCAGCCACTTCCATGCGCTGCAGGAAGGAGTGCACGTTGTCAGAGCAGTAGCCCGTGCTCTCCAACAGTTTCTCGGCGCTCTTCACCGTTTGGGTCATGCGTTCCCAGGTGCTCTTGGTGGGTTCCACCAGTATCAGGCACGCACCCTTGTCGTATTGCTTTATCAGGTAGGCGGCCTGCTCTGTGGTGATGCCCGCCTGCAGGGTCTTGGGTGTCACCACCACCACCTGTGCATCCTCGGCCATCTGTGCCGTGCGGTTGTTCATGCGGTTGGCCAATGCTTGTCCGAAGTCGGTGGCATCGCTGCCCATGAAGCACACCTTTCCGTCGTAGGTCACCTCTATCAGGTCGTTGGTGGGCACCGGCAGGTTGGGCACTATCTCTGCTTCGGGGGCCTGCTCAGGCCCCTTGTTTTCGTCATCGCTACATGCTGTTACTGTCCATGCGAACGACAGTGCAGCCAAGAAAGAAACCATCATCTTTCTCCATCCGAAGTTTGTGATTGCAGTTTTCATATCAAAAGGTATTTAGTGTTGTTTTCTGTGGGCAAAGTTAGGCCGTCTTTGCATACGTTGTTCTGATGCAAGTGTTTTTTTCACGGTTTTGTTGTGACAACCATTCCGTTTTGTGCCATATCTCGCCATGAGGTGCCTGACATGGCACAAATGCGCCCCTTGCCCGTGTGCTTGTTTCCGTGTGCAGTGCTATTCCACCAATTTTCTGAACTCGTGGGGCGACAGGCCGAAGGCATCCTGAAACTTTCTGTAGAAGGTGCGCACGCTGGCAAAGCCCGCCTCTTGGGCACATGCCGCCACGTTGTAGTTGGGATTGTCGTGCAGCATTCGCAGGGTGCGCAGCAGCCGCAGGTAGTCCAAATACTCGTCCACCGACTTGTAGATGGTTTTGGTCTTGTACAGCGATGCTATCCTGCTCTGTGTCACCCCTGCCAGTTCGGCTATCTGCTTGATACCGAAGCTGGGTGGCAGCGGAATGTTCTCCTGTTCCAGTCGTGTCTCGATGATGGCCAGCAGTTCGCTGTCGTCTTTCTTGTCGGCGCTCTCCATAAAATCTCGGTGCTTTCTTATCAGTTCTTTCAGCCAGTCGATGCGCCGGCGCACCTCATAGCCCATCTCCACCTGTTCTGCCAGCACCATGTTGCGTGCAATAAGTTGTGCGTTTGCCTCGTGCAGCAGTGCCACTTCCTTGCGCAGCGTCTCCACTTCGGCCTGCAGTTCGCTGTTGTCTTTCTTTCCTGTCATAGTCTCTTCTTATTCATTATATATAGGTGTTGTTCTTCCTTATCGTGCCGGCATCGCCAATAGATGCTGGCCTTTGCTGTATGCAAAAGTAGTGGAAAAATCTTTATCCGAGATGTATTTTGCTACAGAATTGAATGTTTTTCCTCCCATTGTACTCTTAAAAACGCTAAACCGGGAGATGATGGAGGTGTACAGTGGAGTGTTCCAGCATTTCCCGCTGTTGTTAAGAAGTATGCGCAGAACAACTATGCTGTGGAAATGCTGGCAAATGGTGCTCGCTTGTTGGAGGAGTAGGGACGCTCTTTGGGGGCATGGGAAGCGTGGATTAGTATAAAGAATATCACGCTGCGCACAGAATTTACCCCTATTTCCAACAAAAAATCTACCTGTTGAGGTACAAATCAGCTCCTTTTCATGCAGATTTTGCAATGCAAAGCGGTGCATTCTGCATTCTAAAATGGTGCGTTTTGCGTTCTAAAGCGGTGCATTTTGCAATGCAAAAGTGGCACTTTTGGAGAATGGTTTGATGGGATTTGAAACAAAAAAAGCCTGAAACGGCAGTGCATAACGCATGGATATACACTGCCACTTCGGGCAAAGTACGATAAGTATTGGGGCATTCTTTGCCAAGAATCAGGGCAAAGGAATGTTGTCTTTGCATCTCTCTTCACCAAAATATCTGGCAAAGAGCGGAAATGTTTTGGGGGATATATATGGAATGCAGTGCCTGAGCAGCACATGGAAAACGGAGTGGAAGGCGGTACAAAGGCCAGTTTGCAAGTGCAAAGATAATACATCGCCCCACCCCTTTGCAAGTTTTTTCAAGAAAATATTTTTGAAGATAAATGGAAAAGGAGTAAATTTGCACTGATAAGTGCAGAAAAGTGTATGATTGATACACAAAACCGCACTTGTCAGTGTAAACGAAAGAAAATGGCTATGGTGGAAATACGCAGTTGAACGGTGGGTTGTTCTCCTGTCCTGCTCCCTTGGCCGAATGGATGGGCAGGTATGTGGACAAGCACTTGGACAAGGACTGCAGGGATGCAGATGCTTCGCTGAGATAGTTACGGGGGGAATAGTCAGTAATAAAAAAATGTTAATCTTGGTGTCCCTCCTATTGCTGCTTGACATATTGTGCGTACATTAGTCGCAGAAAATGAAACATTACCAATACATTATCAACATGAAACACAGAATACTTGTAGTGTTGGCTGCTGCCATTGCCCTTGTGGCACAGGCGGCAACGCTGACTCCTGAACAGGCATTGAAGCGCCTGAATGCTGGTAAGGCAAACAGTGCTGTGATGAAATCGGCAATCACCGCATCGCAGCTGGTATATACCTCCACCACGGCCAACGGTCTGCCAGCCATCTATGCCTTTGCTTCGATGGAAGGACTGGTGTTTGTGGCCGCCGACGACGTGGCCGTGCCGCTGATAGGCTATACCGACGGCAGCACCGACATCAACCAACTGCCGGCAAACATGCGTTCATGGCTCGGCATGTGGACAGAGATGATAGCCAAGGCATCGGAAAAACCCGAGAAATACCGCCCGGAGAGCATGGAAAAGCAAGGGGCCGCCAACTACACGGCGGTGGAGCCCATCGTCACAACCAAGTGGAGTCAGAACGAACCCTACAACAACTATTGCCCTGAGCACGACGGCACGCACTACTATACGGGATGCGTGGCCACGGCCATGGCACAGGTGATGAACGTGCATCGCTGGCCAGAGGGCTATGCCACCGGCTCTGTGAGCTATCATCCTGAGAGCTGGGAGGGCGAGGAGATGCTGTCGATGGACTTCTCTGCGCTGAAAATAGACTGGGACAACATGGCGGAGGACTACTCACAGGAATATACTGAGGCCCAGGCCCATGCCGTGGCCATGCTGATGAAGGCTTGCGGCTACTCGGTGATGATGGACTATACCCCCAATGTGTCAAACTCCTTTGGCATGGATGCAGTGAATTCCCTGAAGAACTATTTCGGGTATAGCCCCCAGATGGAGTATCGCATGCGCTCCTATTACAACACCGAGGCGTGGGATGCCATGCTGACAGACAACCTGACCAAGGGCCATCCCGTGATTTACACAGGACTGTCGTCCACCGGCGGACATGCCTTCGTGTGTGACGGATGCAGTGCCGACGGACTGTTTCATATCAACTGGGGCTGGGGCGGCACCGCCGACGGGTATTTCGCTCTCGATGTGCTCGACCCCTACCACGAACCTGCGGGAGGATTCGGCAGCGGTTACAGTTTGGAACAGGGTGCGATATTCAACATACATCCCGCTGTGGAGGGTGAGACCGCCCCTGTGCGCCATCTCCACATGGGCGGCACTCCCGACATAAGCATAGAGAACGGGGTGATGACGATTGCAGGTACGGCCAACAGCGTGCTGATGCTCTACGCACGAAACGCACTTACCTTTGACTGTGCCGTGGAGTTTGTCAGGCTCGACGAGAACCAGAACCGAACGGGGGAACCCTTCTATCGCACGGCATCCTGTGAACAGGGCGTGATGGAGAACTTCACCATGCAGGGCTTTTCGGAGATTGCGGCGGTGACTTGTCCTGTGAACGGATTGGAGGACGGCATGTATGAGGTGCGCCTGATGACGCGCGACAGGCAGGCCGCCGTGCAGGAATGGGTTCCGGTGCTCTGTCCTGCCAATTTCCCGCAGAGTGCATTCATCTGCTCGGAGGGAGGCGAGGTGACAGCATCCCCCGGCGAGGCTGATATATATAATGTGGAGTTCTCGGCATTCGAGGCGCTGTCGCCAATCTGTCCAGGGCGTCCCGTCAGGCTGCGTGCAGTGGCAAGCAACACCGGCGAGAAACCCCTGACGCTGTGCTTCTCGGCTGCGATGGTGGCCAACGGACAATTTGCGGAGACCGGAGCCGCGCAGACCATTACGCTGCAACCCGGGGAGGAGAAAGAGCATGTGTGGCTTACGCAATATGAAGAGTCGGCGGCCCTGAAGGCAGGCGAAGAGGTTTCGTTCATGCTGCTCGACAAATCGTGCCATGTTCCGTACGATGGCGCAGCGCTGACCGGCGTGGTGAGCGAGTATAATCCCGACATACAGGTGGAGAGACTGAGGGCATCCGGCTCGAAACTCATCGACGGAGTATATACCGTGGAGGCCCGTGAAATAAAGTTCATCGGCACGCTGGCGGTCAATAAGGGCTACATGATGGAGAATGTGGCGCTTGTTCTCTTTGATGAAGACGGCTCGCTGATAGGCAGCCAGAACGTGTCGAACGGCATAACCATCGTCAATGAGGGCGAAAGTCAGGAGGTGAGTGCCGACATTATCTTCCGCTCGGCGGTGCTTGGCAGGCATTATAAGGCCTGTCTGATGAGCGTGGTGAATAACGAGGTGGCACCCCTTGTGACCACCGACGATGGGAGGATAGACCCATCGACCTACGTGGTTTTCAGCATCACCGAACCCAAGGCACTGAAGCAGCCCGAGGCTCCCTTCAACTTCGTTACCATCAGCGACCTGTCGATGTGCACCCGAGCCGCACTGGGCGAGAACTGCCTGCCCGTGGGACTTGACAATGACGTGCAACAGTACAGACCCGGTTTCGTGACCACCGCAGTGACGCTGAGTGCTGCCAACGTGCCCGAAGAGCTTCCGCAAATCACCGACAAGAGACTTTGCGCATCGCTCGCCACCATGTATGGCGATTCGGTCAAGTACAGGGATGTGGATCTGAACGAGTTCTACAGCAGTTTGGGCATGTATGAAGAATACAAGAAAGCATACTCCGAATCCCTGTTGCTTTCGCTTGCCGGTCGCTATGAGCGCACTGTGGAGATTCCCGGAGTGGGATTCGCCATGCGCGACACCATCAACTTCAACGAGAAGCCTGTGGCAAGATACATGTTCAACCCGACGTACAAGGTGGGTAAGCCGGTGTCGGGACGCTTGTTCTTCTCCACCGGTTATCCCTACGACTTGGCAAGCTTGGACGGCAGCGAGAAGGCGAGCATCACTGTGATGCACCACAATGTGGCCACCGATGAACCTTCGGAGTGGTATGCCAATGAGATGCCGCTGAGCTTCAATGCCGGAAAGAAGGAATTTCTTGCCGTGGCCGAGACCACCGACCTGGTGCTTGGCGATGCCATGCCGCTTGGACGCTACACAGTGAATGTATCAGCAAATTGGGGCGACATTCAGACTGCCTTTGAGTTTATCGTAGCAGATACGCTGCGTGCCGAGGTTGCGCTGGACAATGCAGCGTTTGCACCAAGTGCCACCATCGTGGCCAGCGTGAAGCTGAACTACGGTTATCCTTACGTCAGTGCTGTGGGCGATGATGAGTTGCCCACCGTGCGCGTGGCGGCTGCCTTGCGAAAGAGGGGCGGCGATGAACCTTTGCTTGCCGACACCACGGTGCTTGCTGATGCAGCGTTGGCATATACCGAACTGGACCTGACGAAGGAGGTGAGTCTTGACCTCTCGAAGCACGACTTCGGCATCCTGCCCGACAAGGGGATGGAGTGTGACCTCGACATTTTGGTGATGTTCAACGGCGAGCGGCAGTATGCAGCAACTGTGCCGGTGCTGATAACCAACAACCCGATGGGAGTGAATACTGTGATGGTGCGTGACAACGGGCAGGGCAATGCCTGCTACCGTGTCAATGGCGTGCGGGTGGACACTGCACTGGGAAACAAGAAGCCAGACCTATATATCATGCGTGGTCGCAAGATAGTCGTTACCCACTGAATGGGGATGACAGCCGTCAGTGGCTGGCAGCAGCATTAGCTTCGACAAGTACAGAAAAGTGAATCAGCCTACACTTTTCTGTACTTGTCGGTGTTTTTCGGAATTTTTTGCTATATTTGCGGCAGTTATAATCCCAAATCGGCCATTAGCGTTATGATGATAACTGCTTATATTTTTGAACAGATGTCTTTACGTTTTGAGGGCGCAATGGGGTTCCATTGTTACCGATAAACGGAAAGGCAGATGACAAAAAGAAAGTATGTTTGTGCATAACAGTCTAATGGCCGATTTGGGATAATAGAAGAATAAGAATTATTCCTGTCCGCTAAACATTTTGAGTTGAATAAAAATTAGGGCTGATTCCA
>CALZXH010000086.1 GCA_945830055.1 uncultured Prevotella sp. | reverse complement strand
GAAGGAGCCAAATTCAGGACTACCTTTGGCTGTTTCATTTTTCCTGCGTACCTTTGCGGGAAATAAATGACAATTCAGATGAAACAATACGATAAGTCAAATACGACACTCCTTACACCTTATTATATTGTGGACGAAAGTCTGCTTAGAAACAACCTGCAGTTGATAAGCCGGGTGGCTCGTGAAGCTGATATCGAGATTATCCTGGCATTCAAAGCCTTCGCGTTGTGGAAACTGTTTCCGATATTCAGGGAGTACATACATTCAACGACAGCCAGCTCGCTCAGCGAGGCGCGTCTGGCATTCGAGGAGTTCGGGGCTCCGGCACACACCTATTCACCGGCATATACGGACAGAGAGATTGAGCGGATTGCAGGATATTCGAGTCATCTTACTTTCAATTCCCTGTCACAGTATGCACGGTATCACGAACGCGTGGCGCATGACAACGACAATATAAAACTGGGGCTCCGCATCAATCCGGAGTATTCGGAGGTGGGTACCATGCTTTATAATCCCTGCGCACCTGGTACAAGGTTTGGCGTTACTGCCGACAAACTGCCGGACATGTTGCCAAAGGATATCACAGGCTTCCACTGCCATTGCCATTGCGAGAGTGGGGCAGATGTGCTGCAGAGAACCTTAGTGCATATTGAGCGGAAGTTCGGCAGATGGTTTGACCAGATAGAGTGGCTTAATCTGGGAGGCGGGCATCTGATGACCAGAAAAGACTATGACGTGGATTTGCTGGTAGAACTGATGCAAGGGCTGCACCAGAGGTATCCGTGGCTTAGGATTATCCTGGAACCGGGAAGCGCCTTCGCCTGGCAAACGGGAGACCTGGTGGCGAGTGTGGTAGATATTGTAGAAGACAAGGGTATCAAGACCGCTATCATGGATGTGAGCTTTACCTGTCACATGCCTGATTGTCTGGAAATGCCGTATCATCCCAGCGTGAGGGGTGCCAAGTGCTTGCCCGATGATGCAGAAAAGGCACTTGCTGAAGATAATGTGTACAGACTGGGCGGCAACAGTTGCCTGTCGGGCGATTTCATGGGATATTGGCAGTTTGACCATGCGCTGGAGGTAGGCGAACAGCTGGTATTTGAAGACATGATACATTATACTACTGTAAAGACTAACATGTTCAACGGCATTTCACATCCATCCATTGCCTTAAAAACGCTTGATGGGGCGGTTCAGGTGCTCCGGGAATACGATTATTCCGACTATAAAGGCAGGATGGACTGATTTTTTTTCAAAAAAAGATGGATAAAAGTTTGCTAATACAAAAAATAGTGTTACCTTTGCACCGCATTTAGAGAAATGCAGGGTTTAAAAGATTGCGGAAATAGCTCAGTTGGTAGAGCACAACCTTGCCAAGGTTGGGGTCGCGGGTTCGAGTCCCGTTTTCCGCTCGTTTTGAAACAAAAGAGCGCATTCAGAGATGGTCTGATGTGTAAATGCCCAGGTGGCGGAATTGGTAGACGCGCACGTTTCAGGTGCGTGTGCCGCAAGGCGTGCAGGTTCGAGTCCTGTTCTGGGCACTCTTTTTTTGGAGAGGTGGCGGAATTGGTAGACGCGCTACTTTGAGGGGGTAGTGTTAATTGCGACGTGGGAGTTCGAGTCTCCTCCTCTTCACTCTTGCGGAAATAGCTCAGTTGGTAGAGCACAACCTTGCCAAGGTTGGGGTCGCGGGTTCGAGTCCCGTTTTCCGCTCTTCTTTTTATTGCTTGAATAAAAAGATCTTATAGATAATTGTTTTTCAAATGAATTTATATTTGAGATATTTCGACAAAGAGATTTTGGTTGATAATGTTGATGATGCCATCAGTTTTCTGTATGGAATAGGGGAGATTGAGATGAATCCCGTATTGGAAAACGACATCAGAAACTATGTGGACAGCGATGTATATTACCCGAAACGATACAAGGTGCGCCCGCGTGTTTATTTCATTATCATCAAGACTGAGGCTGCCACTATGCAGGACTTCAAAGAGAAAAGGGCGCTTCACAGCGGACCTACCAATACCGACCGTACCGTATCTCCTATGATAGCACAACTGAACGAAGAAAATTATGGCTGGTATGAGGGCGTGCTCGACTTTAAGCGGGTGCTGCAGATTCCTACTACCGGGAAGTTCCAGTACAAGGACACGCATTTCGTGGCTCGTTGCAAAGCCCATTCAGGACTGGACTGCTACAACAGGATTGTAGAGTATCTAAGAGAAAGGGTGGATGCCAGAAGCCAGTTCCCGTCTGTGAAAGGGAAGAACTACAGGTTCAGTTTCCTGGGAACCTGTAAGGAATAGACCCGCCAGGGCTGTTGATGACAAACCCACCTCATGTGATTGGTCAAGATGAACAAGGTGATGCTGATAGGTAATGTAGGGCGCGACCCCGAGGTGAAGTATGTGGATAAGGGAGTGGCGTGTGCGCGCTTCTCGCTCGCCACTACCGAGCGCGGATATACTTTGCCCAATGGCATACAGGTGCCCGACCGTACTGACTGGCATGAGATTCTGATGTGGAAACGCCTGGCAGAGGTGGTGGAGAAATATGTGCGCAAAGGAGACAAACTCTATGTAGAGGGACGTCTGAGATACAGCACATATGATGATGCCAGCGGCAAGCGCAGGTATGTGACGGAAATATGGGCTGACAATATGGAGATGCTGTCACCCAAACGGAAGGAAAACGACAATGGATAAACGCTGCTTCCGGAGATGAGATGATTCCGGATAGGATATAATAAAATGTGTCAAGCGCTACTTGTAAAGGTAGCGCTTGATGCTTTTCTTGGGGGTCTTCTCGAATTCTGAAGTACGTATCTCGATGCTGCTTATCTTGCAGTAGGCGGGCAACAGGCTGTTGAGGTCCTGACGGTTCTGCTCCATCTGCTGCTGCACCACCTCGTTGCTCATACGCTGCTGCGCTATCTCGTCGGCATCTGGATAGACCAGGGCGACGAGCTTCTCTTCCCTCTGTACCACAATGCTTTCGGTAACCAAAGGCAGGGAGTTCATCTTGTCTTCTATCTCCTCGGGATAGATGTTCTGGCCGTTAGAACCAAGCAGCATGTTTTTCGACCTTCCTTTGATGAATACATTTCCTTGCTCGTCCATTACACCCAGGTCGCCCGTGTGGTACCATCCTTCGGCATCCAGCACTTCTTCAGTGGCTTCGGGGTTCTTGTAGTAGCCCAGCATCACGTTCATGCCTCGGGCAAGTATCTCGCCAGCCACATTCCGAGGATCGGGACTGTCAATCTTTACTTCCATGTGGATCACCGCCTTGCCGCAACTTCCCGGCACGTAGGAATGGTAGTCCTGATAGCAGATGATGGGGGCACATTCCGTGGCTCCGTATCCCACAGTATATGGGAAACCGATGCGATGCAGGAAGGACTCCACCTCTTGGTTGAAAGCTGCTCCGCCGATGATGATTTCATAGAACCGTCCACCGAAAGCCTGTACCACCTGTTCGCAGATTTTCTGCTCGATTTTCCGGCTGATGATAGGGGTCTTGAGCAGGAATTTCAGTGTGCCATTCTGCAGTTTGGGCAGCACTTTCTTCTTGATGATCTTCTCGATGACCAGCGGTACGGCAATAATGATAGCCGGGCGGACATCGGCAAAAGCCTGTGCAATGATGGCAGGAGAAGGCATGCGGTTGAGAAAATACACATGGCAGCCATGCAGGAACTCGAAAATAAACTCGAAAGCCATGCCGTACATGTGGGCCATGGGCAGTATGGATATGGTAGAGTCACCGGGCTTTACATGTCCTCCTAACACATGTTCTGCAAAGTCGTAGTTGCCCCAAAGCGCCCTGTAGGGTATCATCACTCCCTTGGAGAATCCCGTGGTGCCGCTGGTGTAGTTGATGAGAGCCAGCTCGTCTCCGCTTTGCTCGGCTTCGTATTTCACGTGTTGCTGCCTGAAATACTTGGGATATTTTTGTCCAAAAAAAGCATTCAGGTTTTCTCGGGCATTAGTGAGCGAATCGGTACGCGATACTGCCAATGAATAGTCAGGTATGTTGATGATTCCCTCCAGATGGGGCATGGCGGTGGCGTCTATCTGGGTGGCCACCACGTCGCCTACAAACAGCAGTTTCGACTCGCTGTGGTTTACGATATGGTGTATCTGGTCGGCGGTAAACTCGTGCAGTATGGGTACTGCCGTGGCGCCATAGGTGAGGGTGGCAAGGAAAGCTACCGCCCATTGGGTGCTGTTTCTTCCGCAGAGTGCAATTCTGTCTCCTTTCCTCACACCGCTATGTTCAAAGAGAATATGGAGTTTCTCAATCTTTCTCGCCACATCATGGTATTGCAGCGTGGCACCTTTGTAATCGGTCAAGGCATCTCTGTTCCAGTTATCGATGATGCTTTTTTCGATAATAGATCTAAAAGGTAACATGTCCATAGGATTGTCGGTAAATGCTATTTGTAAAGGTATCTTTTGATGCTCTTCTTGGGAGTCTTCTCGAACTCCTGCTTGTGTATCTCGAAGCTGTGGATGTTGCAATAGGCAGGCAACTGTTTGTTCAGCTCTTCACGGGTCTGGTCCATGATGGCGGCAAGGTCTTCGTTAGTGAAGCCTAACTGGGAGGCTTCGTCAAAGTCGGGGTGCACCAGGGCTACCAGTTTCTCGTCACGCTGGATGATGATGCTTTCGGATATCAGCGCCATGGAGTTCAGCTTGTCTTCTATCTCTTCGGGATATACGTTCTGGCCGTTGGAGCCCAGCAGCATGTTCTTGATACGCCCTCTGATGAACACATGCCCGTCGGCGCTCATGGTGGCAAGGTCTCCGGTGTGGTACCAGCCGTCTTTGTCGAGTGCCGATGCGGTGGCTTCAGGGTTCTTGTAGTAGCCCAGCATCACGTTGGTACCCTTGGCTACTATCTCGCCCGCAATGTGCTGCGGGTCGGAACTGAGAATCTTCACGTCCATGTAGGATACGGGCGTACCGCAACTTCCGCATACAAAATCGGTATGGTCGCTGAAGGTAATCAGGGGTGCACACTCGGTAGCTCCGTAGCCCATAGTCAGCGGGAAATCGATGTTTCTCAAGAACTTCTCCACCTCCTGGTTCAAGGGGGCGCCTCCTACGATAACCTCATAGGCATTGCCGCCGAAGATGCTTCTTACCTGTTCGCAGATACGCTGCTTCACCTTTTTGCTGATGACAGGCATGCCCAGCAGCAGTTTCACTCCATTGGTCTGCACCTTGGGGAATACGTGCTTCCTGATGATTTTCTCCACTATCAAAGGCACGGCAATGACTATGGCAGGCTTGATTTCTGAAAAAGCCTGCGCAATAATGGCGGGTGAGGGCAGGCGGGTAAGGAAGAACAGGTGACAACCATGTGCAAAGGCGAAGAAAAACTCCACTGCCATTCCGTACATGTGTGCCATGGGCAGTATGCTGAGCATGTTGCTGCGAGGCGGTATTTTCGTACCGATGGCATCTAAGCAGAAGTCCAGGTTGCCCCAAATGGCACGGTAGGGCAGCATCACACCCTTGGAGAATCCTGTGGTGCCGCTGGTGTAGTTGATGAGAGCCAGCTCCTCAGGACTGTCGGGATGGTATTTCACATGCTCTTTCCTGAAAGCCTTGGGGTATCTGCGTCCGAACAGTTCATTCAGATGTTCGCGCGCGTAAGTCAGCTTTTCCGAACGCGACACAAATATGGAATAGTCTGGCAGATTGATGATGCCCTCTAATGCCGGCATCTCCTGCGGGTTGATGGTCTTGACTACCACATCTCCCACGAAGAGCAGTTTTGACTCACTATGGTTTACAATATTGTGTATCTGGGAGGCATTGAACTCATGGAGAATGGGCACTGCCACTGCGCCATAGGTGAGGGTGGCGAAAAAGGCTACCGCCCAGTGGGCGCTGTTTCTGCCGCTGATGGCTATCTTGTCTCCTTTCTGGATGCCGCTGTACTCAAACAGGATGTGCAGTTTCTCAATCTTTCTTGCCACATCGTGATACTGCAGGGTAATTCCCTTGTAGTCTGTCAGGGCGTCGCAGTCCCAGTTGTCTTTGATACTGTTTTCTATATATGAGTTGAAACTTTTTATGCTTTTCATTGCACAGATTTAAATTTGTTGTGCAAAGGTAAATTATTATTTGCACATTCCAAAATGTTTTGTGCATTATTTTAGAATGTCGCCTTTTTTCCTTTATTTTGTATAATCTCTGCCTATAATCCAACAAAAAACAAATATTATTTTGCTGGGAGCAGAATTGTTCTTAACTTTGCATACCTCAAATATTTATATTTAATTTGTAATTTTTCGAACAATGTATAGAACAAACACTTGTGGTGAGTTGCGACTGGCCGACCAAGGCAAAACCGTAACATTGGCAGGTTGGGTGCAGCGTAGCAGACGGATGGGCGGAATGACGTTTGTCGATCTGAGAGACAGGTATGGCATTACCCAGTTGGTGTTCAACGAGTCATCTGACGCAGCGCTGTGTGAGCAGGCAAACAAATTGGGCCGCGAATACTGTATTCAGGTCAAAGGTGTTGTAAACGAGCGTGAAAGTAAAAACAAGAATATCCCTACCGGAGAAATAGAAGTGCTGGCAAGCGAACTGAATGTGCTGAGCAGCAGTATTACCCCTCCCTTTACCATTGAGGACAATACCGATGGCGGCGACGATATACGTATGAAATACCGCTATCTGGATTTGCGCAGAAAGAAGGTGAGAGAGAATCTGGAGCTCAGGCACAGGCTTACTATCCTGGTTCGCAATTTCTTGGACCAAAGGGATTTCATCGAGGTGGAAACTCCCATTCTCATCGGTTCCACTCCTGAGGGTGCCCGCGACTTTGTGGTGCCTTCACGTATGAATCCAGGTCAGTTCTATGCTTTGCCGCAGAGCCCCCAAACCCTCAAGCAGTTGCTGATGGTGAGTGGTTTTGACCGCTATTTCCAGATAGCCAAGTGTTTCAGAGACGAGGATTTGCGTGCTGACCGCCAGCCAGAGTTCACACAGATTGACTGTGAGATGAGTTTCGTTGACCAGGAGGATGTGATTGGCTTGTTCGAGCAGATGATGCGCCATTTGTTCAAGGAGGTGCTCAATGTGGATTTGCCCGAGGCATTGCCCCAACTCACCTGGGAGGAAGCCATGAGGCGTTTCGGTAGCGACAAGCCCGATATGCGCTTTGGCATGGAGTTTGTAGAACTGGCTGATGTGCTGAAAAATACAGGCTCTTTCTCTGTATTTGACAACGCCAACTATATAGGAGGTATCTGTGTGCCCGGATGCGCCAACTATACCCGCAAACAGCTGGACCAGTTGACCGACTTTGTAAAGCGTCCGCAAGTAGGTGCCAGCGGACTGGTATATATCAAATATAATGAAGACGGAACAGTCAAGTCGAGCATAGACAAGTTCTATTCTCCCGAGGTACTGGCTCAGGTAAAGGAAAAGGCACAAGCCAAGGATGGCGACCTGGTGCTGATTCTTTGCGGAGAGCATGTCAACAAGACACGTGTACAGTTGTGCTCCCTGCGTCTGGAGATGGCAGAGCGTCTGGGTTTGAGAGATAAGAACAAGTTCCAGTGCCTGTGGATAGTGGACTTCCCCCTGTTCGAGTGGAGCGACGAAGAGCAGAGGCTCATGTCAACCCACCATCCCTTCACCATGCCTAATCCCGATGATATCCCTCTCTTGGAGACTCATCCCGAGAAGGTGCGTGCCAAGGCATACGATTTCGTGTGCAACGGAATTGAGGTTGGCGGCGGCAGTCTGCGTATCCACGACGGAAAGCTGCAGGAAAAGATGTTCAACATCCTTGGCTTCACACCCGAACAGGCCATGGCACAGTTTGGCTTCCTGATCAATGCCTTCAAGTACGGAGCTCCCCCTCATGCAGGTCTGGCTTTCGGACTCGACAGAATGGTCAGCATCTTTGCCGGCTTGGATTCCATCAGAGACTGTATCGCCTTCCCGAAGAACAACAGCGGCAGGGATGTGATGCTGGATGCACCCAGTGTAATAGCAGACAAGCAGTTGGCTGAACTTCAGTTGAAAGTGGAAGTGGGAAACTCCGCTGATGCATAGAAAAGATTGATATAAATCAATAATAACACATGGAATTGAGCAAAAAACAGTGATAATCAGCTGTTTTTTGTTCAATTCCTTTGTTCTGAATTATATTTACTGTAATTTTGCAACAAAATTGATGGTATAAGTATCAATTATTTATCTGATTAAATTAATTAGTTATGGCAGAAAAGAAGACAACAAAGAAAGCAACAGCAGAAGTATGTGCTGCTGAAGAGACAAAGAAGGCACCTGCAAAGAGAACTTGCGGAGCCAAGAAAGCCGCTTTGGTAGTAAATGCAGAGAGCGTAGGTTTCAAGGCTGGTGATGTATATCAGGCTTTGGCATCCTCAGAGACAGCTTTGTCTGTGAAGGAAATTGCAAAGAAGGCTAAGATCAGCGAGGAAGAGACTCTTCTCGGCATGGGCTGGCTGTTCAAAGAAGGCAAGATTGTTGCAGCTGAAGACAAGATTACACTGGCATAAATATGTTTTTCTATACCTCGTCTGATGGTATAGAGACACCATGACCGGTTGTTGGTGGGATAGGATATAACCACCTATATCGAACCGACCGATGAACAGTAGATTACAACTGTTCATCGGTCGGTTTTTT
>CALZXH010000085.1 GCA_945830055.1 uncultured Prevotella sp. | reverse complement strand
CACGGATTTTTAAGGCGCAGCCTCTTACTCTTTAAGGTTCGCAGAACCTATTACTCTTTAAGGCCTCGCCTTTTACTTTTTCAGGACAAACTGCCGATATTGGGAAAATAATCGTTACTTTTGTACCGTTCATCCTAAAATACGACAGAAAACATGAAAAGACTTGCACACCAATTTGCCCTGTGGGCCCTGGCACTGACAACCGTATTTGCCCTGAGTGCCTGCGAGAACGAAGATACCGAAACAGCCTACGACCTGAACGGGATATGGCAGGGGGAGATCATCGGTTCGTACTACAGTTACCGCTACGGCGTTACTACCGAGCACTGGGACACGGAGATACAGTTCTACCAAGACGGCGCCTTCTCCAACGGAGGATGGGGCGAGCAGCGCGACTACAACATATACGACAGATACCGCAAGACCTACCGCTTTGACTGGAACGTGTATCACGGGCAGATTCTTATCACGTACTCCGACGGCTACCGCGTCATCATCAGAGACTACGACCTGTATTCGGTGGGCAACGGGATGCGCTTCAGAGGATATATGGACGGGTATGACGACCGTGACTTCTCCGCCTCGTTCAACCTGGTGAAGGTTTCAAACTGGACCGACTGGGACTATTGAAAGGGATAGGCAAAAAAAAGGGGAAACAGACAACAAAACCACGATTCTGTATAAATCGCATACGATGTTGCGAAAAACTGACTACCTTTGCAGGGAATGAGGTCGGAAAACCTTAAAAACATTAACTGTCAAACCGTCAAACGTACGACACGACATACGAACGGAAACATACAGACATCATACACAAACAAAATCTTCAAAAATGGAAACAACGGGTAAAAAGTTCTGGATGACATGGCGTACATCCCTTTCCAAAACACTGGGCATCGCACTCCTTACCCTGCTCGCCTGCGCCTGCAGCAACAGCGACGACGATAGCAACGGCAGCAATCCGCTACCAGGCACCGACAACAACGAGGGAAGCACCACTCCTGCCGACACCATCAAAGAAGAACCCATCGCGGTGCTCGACAGCGTGGAGTTCAGATGCAAGCGCGGCGACCTGGAAATCTACGGACTGATGTACTCCAAGGTGGTGCCGGGCAAGAAGGTGCCCGCCGTCATCCTGTCGCACAGCAGCAGTCTGACCCACGCCGCCATGAAAGACTACGCCCGCGCCATCGCCGACAAGGGCATGGTGGCCTACTGTTTTGACTTCTGCGGAGGAAGCACGGAGAGCAAGAGCGACGGCAGTACCGATGACATGACCGTATTCACCGAAGTGGAAGACCTGAAGGCGGTGATCGACGCGGTGAGCCGACTGGAAACGGTGGACACCGACAGCATCTATCTCTTAGGCTCCAGCCAGGGAGGACTGGTATCTGCCTTGGTGGCTGAGGAATGTGCGCAGAGCGTCAGAGGCATGATACTGTTCTACCCCGCCTTCAACATCCCGGAAATGGTAAGCAAATACGGCGACATCATAAACCAATGGGGCAACATGGGCAACTGGGGAGACCTGGGCAACTGGGGAGACTGGAGCGACCTGATGAACCAATGGGGCGACCTGAGCAGTCTGATGGGAAGCATGAGCATGAGCGAGACCTTTATCAACGCCATCAAGGGCTACGACGTGTGGAGCCACATAGGCACCTTCCCCAGACATGTGACCATCATCCACGGCTCGGCAGACATCATCGTGCCTGTGGAGAACTCAGAGAAGGCCGTGAAGCTCTATCCCGATGCCGAACTGCACCTGATAGAGGGAGCCAACCACGGTTTCAACGCCGCCAACCTGGGCAGTATGGGCAGCATGATGGGAGCCAGCGCCGACTACGATGCACAGGTGCTTCCACTGGTGTTTGAAGCGCTGAACCGCTGACATACCCTCTCTACTCTACACAATACACAAATCTGGCAACGGCTGAACTCAACCGTTGCCAGATTTGCTTTTTTTCATGCCGCCGCTACTCGCCGTCGGCAATCTTCTTGCCAAAACCGTTGTCAATCCTTACGAAGGAGGTGACCACGAAAGTGACCAGACAGGTGATGACCACCAGGATGAAAAAGCCTTGGTAGCCCAGCAGCTGCTGCAGGAAACCCGCCGCCATGCCCGGCAGCATCATGGAGAGCGCCATGAAGGCGGTGCAGAGGGCAAAATGGGAAGTTTTGTGCTCGCCCTGACTGAAATACACCATGTAGAGCATATAGGCGGTGAATCCGAAGCCGTAGCCAAACTGCTCGATAAACACACAGATATTGATGACCGCCAGACTATCGGGGAGAGCATAACTGAGATACACATACACCAGGTCGGGCAGCGTGATGGCACACACCATAGGCCACAGCCAGTGCTTCAGTCCGTGACGCCCAGCAGCCAGTCCGCCGAGGATGCCTCCGATGGTTAGTCCCACCACACCCACGGTGCCCTGCACAAAACCCAGTTCGGCAGGCGACAACCCCAGTCCGCCCTTGCGCACGGAGTCGATCAGGAAGAGGGGCGAAATCTTGACCAGCAGTCCCTCGGGCATACGGTAGAGCAGCAGAAAACAGATGCCCACCCAGACCTGGGGCTTGCGGAAGAAGGTGGCAAAGGTGTGCCACAGGTCGCCGAACACCTCGCCCAGCGTACTGTGACTGTGCTCGCTGTCCTCGGCAGGTCGCGGCAATACAGCATGATGGAAGAGCCACAACAGGATAAAGATGCCCAGCATGAAGTAGAACATCAGGCTCCACGAATAGCGCACGTTACGGGTAAGCACCTCCAGGTTGCCCGCCAACATGATGAGCAGTCCCTGGCCGAAGATGGTGGCGATGCGGTAGAAGGTGGAACGGATGCCCACAAAGGTGGCCTGCTGGTGATGGGTGAGCCCCAGCATGTAGAATCCGTCGGCGGCGATGTCGTGGGTGGCGCTGCTGAACGCCATGAGCCAGAAGAAGCAGAGCGTGCCCTGCAGCCACTGCGAGGTGGGGATGGTGAACGCCACGCCTCCGAGAGCTGCCCCCACCAGCATCTGCATGGACAGAATCCACCAGCGCTTGCTTTTGAGCACATCCACAAAGGGACTCCAGAAGGGCTTGATGACCCACGGCAGGTAGAGCCAGGAGGTGTAGAGGGTAATATCCTCGTTGGACAGCCCCAGCCGCTTGTACATCACCATGGAAATCACCATGACAGTAACGTATGGCAGGCCTTCGGCAAAATAGAGAGTGGGCACCCATGCCCAAGGGGAAGTTCGCTTCGATCTCATCTTCTTTTATATTTTCAATACATTTTTTCTATTCCCGCGCCTTTATAGTAGAACAGCAGAATCTCGTCGTATCGGTAGCCCTTGCTGCCCATCACGGCAGCTCCTATCTGGCAGAGACCCACACCGTGGCCCCATCCCTTGCCGTGGAGCACAAAGCGCTGGGGCACACCCTCCACCTTGTCGAGCGCCTCCACCTCGAAGGCGCTGCTGTAAAGATGACTCTCGCTCAGCGTGCGCCTTATCTCGAGTTCCTTGCCGATGGTCATGGTCTTCTTGCTACCCACGATGCGCAGACGACTGATACGCCCGCTCTTGCCCCTTTCCAAGGGCACCAGGTCGAGGATATCGCCATAGTCTTCCTTCTGCTTCTCAGCCACCAGCTGTGCCAGCTGCTGCTGCGTATATTCCACCCGCCAGCGGTAGAAGTCGGGCGTCTCGCAGTCGTAGTCGTTGAGCACCTGGGTGAGTATCTCGCGGTCGCTGGTATTGCAGAAGGGGTCTTCTACCGCCACGAGATAGGGCTTGTCGTTGTCTTCCCAGCAGTAGCGGTACTCCTCGGTGATGCCGCCGCAGCATTTGCTGAAGCGCGCGTCGCAGATTTCTCCCTCATACGCCAGCACCATGCCTTGGGTCTCGTTGACTGCCTGCTCCACCGCCTCGCCCACCTGACGGGTGATGCCCTGGTAGCGCTGGCAGTGGTCGTCGGCACACACGTCGAAAAGGGTATGATCCTCGCGGTCGTACCATCTGATGAGTTCGTCGTCTTTCTTGACAAACGAGAAGAAACTGTTCTGCTCGCTCTGGTGAAGCTTGCGGCGCTCCATCTGTGCCAGCAGCCACGAGCGCGATATGACGGCATGCGCCTTGAGCAGTTCGAGCGACGAGGTGGCGCTCATCTCACTGGAGATGACGCTTTTCAGATAATCCTCCACGGGCAACTGGTTGATGGCTGTCAGATGGTCGGCATCCACCACCAGACGGAGCATCCCCGAGAACACCTGGGTCTCCTTACGCTCCCAGTGGAAGTTGATGCCGATGGTGACATCGTGCAGGGAGAAGGAACCGCCTGCATGCTGCGGCACAAAGGTGAGTTCGCGGTAGTGGTTGCCGTTCCACAGGATGGCTCCCTCGGCATACTCCACCACCTGGTCGCCTTGCACCATCGCCCCCTTGGCGATATAAGGTGCGTTGAGGGCGAAGCATATCTTCTGTCCGCTCACGATGCCCACGTTCACCTCGGGCTGCCCGTCGTAGAACTTCAGCCGCTTGTGTCGTGACTGCTGTTGCTGTGAGTGTTTCTTCAGCCGCTCCACAACTTGTCCGGCATCGGCGGCAGGCATAGACACCTCGCGGATGATGTCGGCAGCCTGCTGGGGGGTGATAGCATCGAAATCCTCCTTGCGGGGCAGCACCAGCAATCCCGCCATATCCAGTGCGCCGGGACTCACCATCAGATGCTGCTCGGCAAAGGCGTCGTAGCAGTCGGGACGGTGCTTGCTGCGGGGCATCACCACCACCACATACTGCTTGCCCTCGCGCCATGCCAGAGTGTTAAGCATGGGTTCGGTCTCGCCCTCTCTGACGGGCAGTTCCTGGTACAGGCGGTGCAGCAGCGACCTGCCTCCACGCTCATGGGGCGAGATGACGGCAAAGGCGGTGGCGGGATAGTCGGTGAGCTGCCAGATACCCGACCCGTCGTCGTGCTCCACCACGGCGGTCATGCTGCGGCAGAGCCTCTGCCAGTGGGTCTGCAGGGGAAGGGTATAGCCCATGCCTGCCTGCAGATGGGCATGGTCGGGAGCCGAGGCTCCGCACTTGGGACCGTTGTAGAACACCAGCAGTTCGGGATATTCGGTAAGCATGGCATACATGGTGCCCCAGCAGTCCTTGAAGCGTTGCTGCCTGTGCTCGGTAGCTACTATGGTGAAATGGGTGGGCAGTATGGGATAGGGATTGACCAAAATGTCGAATTTCTCGTTGACCACCTTCTTGCTCTGCTGCGGCGGACGGTTCTGCTCGCACAGGAAGCAGGGGCGCTTGCGGAGGGTCTGCTGACTGATGTCGGCACCTGTGGAGACGATGCGGGCGGGATTGTGCTGCGCCACGAACACGAAGTTGTCTGCCACCAGTTCCCTGGTTTCTACCTGATGCAGGTCGCGATAGCGCATGCGGGCGTCGTCCCAGCGCTCCAGCTGTCGGTTGAAGAAGCGCATCAGCGAACTGTCGGTCATAATATCTTTCTGTCCCTTCGCCATGCGCCGGCGGGCTGAAATCTCGAGGGTGCGCAGACGATCCTTGTACAGGTTGTTGGCGTTCTGCTTTTCTATCGAGAGGTCGGCATCGCTGTTACCCTCCCAGCGGCGGCAGAGGTACAGTTCTTCGTAGAGGCGGCCGATACGGTAGCGGCGCGAGAATATCAGTCCCATGGCATAATCTTCGCCATAACTGGTATTAGGCAACTGTATCTGTCGGAGCAGGGGGGTGAAGAAGGCGCGGGGAGCTCCCAGTCCGTTAATGCGCAGGGCGTTGTTGGGCCCGTTCTCGTCGGTCCACTCCTTGTGGGCTATCAGTCCGGGGGGCAGGGTGTTGAGCTGGAAGTCGCACATGCGGTAACTGCCCACCACCATGGCGGCATGCTGCTTGTAGAAGGCGTTGACCATCTTGGACAGGGTGTGGGGCGTGCTGTAGAGGTCGTCACTGTCGAGCTGCACGGCAAAGCGTCCGCAACGCTCGTCCTGAACCGCCAGATTCCAGCATCCGCCGATGCCCAGATCATGGCGTTCGGGAATGAGATGTATCAGCCGTTCGTCCTTTATCTTGCCGAGGATGTCGGTAGTGCCGTCGGTGGAGTGGTTGTCCACCACGATGACGTTGAACTGGAAAGAGGCTTGCTGACCCAGCGCGCTGCCCACGGCATCTGCAATGGTGCGCGCCCTGTTGCGCACGGGTATCACCACCGTCGCCTCTACGGGGAAATGCTGCTCGTTGAAGTCAGGACAGACATAACCGGAGGTGTCTATCCTGGCACCGATGGCCTCCAGATGGGCGGTCACCGCCTGCTCCATCTCTATCTGCACGTCACGGTTGGCGGGGTTCACGTAGTCAAACTGCTTCTCGCCGCTGGCACGCAGGTCGTGCTCTTCTTCGGTATAGAGGTACTCGTTGAGATGGAAGATGTGGCCGTGACGACTCAGAAACAGGCGCAGGTCGTACCATGCAGCATACTGCCATGCCCTGCCCTCTGCCTCGGCGGCATACTTCTTGAGCAGGGCGGTATCAGCGAGCCATACGGCACCGAAGTCGAAGTCGTCGCGCACGCTACCCTCCTGATAGTCTATCACGGGATGGGGCACGCTCTTGCCCTGGCGCATGGTGTAATGGTCGCTGTAAAGCATGGCGGCTCCGGCATCACATGCCACGCGCAACATGCGCTCCAAGGCGGTAGAACCCATCGACACGCCACCCGACTTGAGGCAGATGAGCGTATATTCCGTATCGGCATGGGCTGCCACCTGGCGCAGGGTATCTGAAGAGGCCACGCCGCCAACAGGCAGCAACTGGCATCCCTGGGGCGCCTGGGCTGACTGCCGCAGGGTTTCGGGCACCAGCAGGTAGATATGCTGTATGGTCTTGTTGTCGCGCAACTGCTGCACACTCTCGTGCATACTCCCGGTCTGGTCGTACACCAGGAAGCAATCTATTTTTTCTCTCATTACGATTCGGGTTTCTGTTTTTGATTCTTCTATTGTTTACTTTCCGCCAGCCGTCAGGAAAAGAGGCTGTATCGGGTTTGCCTCACACACAGAGGCAGAGGCGGTTTATTGCACCGAAGCACAGACAGCACACGAAGCCGAGCGGCGTACCTGAAGGCGCATGAACGACATGCTGAGGGCGTCGAACAACAACAGCGCATCGGTGTGGAGACTGCCTGCATGGGTGATATATTTCACCACCTCGGCGGCCTGCAGCGAACCGATTACACCGGGGAGCACGCCCAAGGGACCTGCCACGGGTTCACGCGAAGGCTGGGGCTCATCGGGAAAGATGCAGCGGTAGCAGGCGGTGCCGGGCAGATGGGTGAAAAGCTGGCCCTGAAACTGCGAGATGCTGCCGTGGACAAAGGGCTTGCCCAACCGCACACAGGCATCGTTGACGAGGAAGCGGGCAGAAAAGTTGTCAGTACAATCTACAACGAGATCGTAGCCGGCAAACACGGAATCCACATTATCGGGGGTAAGGAAGAAAGGATATTCGTTTACCTCGACATGGGGGTTGAGAGCGCGGATGAAGCGGCTGGCAGAGGCAGTCTTGCTCTCGCCTACCGCCTGAGTGGTATGGATGACTTGGCGCTGCAAGTTGGAAACATCCACCTTGTCGCCATCCACTACGCCCAAAGTGCCCACTCCGGCTGCCGCCAGATACTGGAGCACGGGAGAACCCAAGCCTCCGGCTCCTACCACCAGCACACGTGCCTGTCGCAGAAGCATCTGCCCCTGCTCTCCTATTTCAGACAGGCGTAGGTGCCTGCTGTATCGTTCTCTCTCTTCATCGGTCAATATTGTGTCCATACTGTCTGAAATTAATTTGAAAATGTCGGAACACCGGGATTGTCAAATCTGGCGGAATACCAGGATTGTACAAACTGGCGGAATACCAGGATTGTCAAATTTGACGGAATACCGAAACCTTAAAACCTTCAATTATTAAATGATTAAATCATTAAAAAATATCACTCGTCCACCAACTCCCATCTGAACACGGATCCGTTGGTACGGGCGGGGTCGGGACCCTTGCAATCCACGCTGTAAGGACTGCCCGTGGTGGGACTCTTGCAGAGGTAGGTGTGCCTGCTGAACGACATAAGCATGAACTGGCGGTCGAGATAGTCTTGGTACATGAACACCTCGGCTTGCTCGGCATTATCGGTCATGCGCACATCGCCAGGCATACCGATACCGGAGGCCATAACATACCTGCCGTCGGCACACTGAACGATGACCTTGCCCTGCCCCCGGTCGATGAGTCTGAAGTGGGTGCGCTGGCTGTCTTTCTTGGCAGGGGTGTCGTAAAGCACGCCGTGCTTGGTGGCCTCGGCAAGCATCCCGGTGGCGAGGTTCACGATGCGGATGGTCTTGCCATAGGGGATGTTCATGCTCCTGTCGGCCTTGGGCTCGATGACGCTGAAGTTGTCGAACTCAGCATAACCGCCCTCCTTGCCCTGGGTGTTGAACACGAAGAGCGAGGGACGGGAGCCCTGGAAGGTAATCAACTGGTAACTGAGGGTCATCTGACGACCGATAGGCTGGAAATCCTTCCCGTCGAGGGAGTACCGGTAGATGGCATGATCGTTGTCATAGTCGCCGTCGAGCATCAGCCAGATGCGCTTGGTAGCGGCTGGCAGGGGTATGCTGACGGTATCGTTGTCGTACTGGGT
>CALZXH010000084.1 GCA_945830055.1 uncultured Prevotella sp. | reverse complement strand
CGAACGGGTCGATGTCTTCCTTGTTCACCGGCTTCATCTCGAGCACCACATCACCATACATCTGTACAAAACGACGATAGGAGTCATATACAAAATGAGGATTATTGGTCTTTGCCACCAAGCCCTCAGCCACCTCATCGTTAAGACCGAGGTTGAGGATGGTATCCATCATACCAGGCATGGAAGCGCGGGCACCAGAACGCACACTAACAAGCAGAGGATTCTTCACATCTCCAAACTTGGAGTTCATCAACTCCTCTGTGTGCTTAACAGCCGCATTCACCTCGTCCTGAAGAATTTCCTTGATCTTCTCCTGTCCCACCTCATAATACTCGTTGCAGCATGATGTGGTGATAGTGAATCCAGGAGGCACAGGTACGCCGATGAGGTTCATCTCGGCAAGGTTGGCACCTTTTCCGCCTAACTGTTCACGCATCGAAGCATTACCCTCGGCTTTTCCATTACCGAAGGTGTAAACTCTTTTCTCACTCATAAGTTAGTCTATTCAAAATTTAAGATTAATACTAATTGTTTATGCAAATGTAAAAGAATAATTTAGATATAGCAAGAAAACGAAACATTTTCTTCCTTACATGTTGAATATTTTTCTTAATTTTGCAAAAAATATTGAGATGAGCAGAAAAAAGAAACCGTTACCTTTATTGGAAAATATCACGATTACGGATATTGCTGCTGAAGGAAAAGCATTGGCAAAGGTAGATAATATGGTCGTCTTTGTCCCCTTTGGAGTACCGGGTGACATTGTTGACATACAAATCAAAAAGAAGAAACACAGCTACTGTGAAGCTGAGATAGTACAGTTTAGGAAATACAGTGACATGAGGATTGCGCCAAGATGTGAGCATTTCGGCACATGTGGCGGCTGCAAGTGGCAGAACATTCCCTACGAGATGCAACTGGCTGCCAAGCAGAAGCAGGTGGAAGACCAGTTGAAGCGCATCGGTAAGATAGAACTGCCGGAACTGAACCCCATTATGGGAAGCGAGCATATATGGGAATACAGAAACAAGCTGGAGTTCGGATGTTCCAACAAACGCTGGCTGACTCCTTCGGAAATAGCCAACCAGGATTTGGTAATCTCCGATCACAATGCCATCGGCTTTCATATCACAGGGGCTTTTGATAAGATTCTTCCTATTGAGAAGTGCCATCTGATGGACGATACCCACAACCAGGTACGCAATGCGATTCGCGACTACGCCTTGAGCCACGACATCAGTTTCTTTGACCTGAGGGCACAGGTAGGACTGTTGCGCGATATCATCATCCGCAATTCAAATACCGGAGAGTGGATGATTATCGTACAGTTCTGCATGACGGAAAAAGACGACAAGGAAAAGGCCATGGGACTGCTTCAGTATCTGGCAGACACCTTCCCCTTCCTGACATCCATCATGTATGTAAACAACCTGAAATGCAATGACACCATATTCGATCAGGAAGTGATGGTGTTCAAGGGCAACGATTATATTTACGAGACGATGGAGGACCTCAAGTTCAAGGTAGGAGCGAAGAGTTTCTACCAGACCAATACGGCACAGGCCTACCATCTGTACGAAGTGGCCCGTAAATTCGCCTCCCTTACCGGAAAGGAACTGGTGTATGACCTATATACAGGCACCGGTACGATAGCCAATTTTGTGGCACGACAAGCTGCACGTGTCATAGGTATCGAGTATGTGCCTGATGCCATTGAGGATGCAAAGGTGAATTCGGACATCAACCATATCGGAAACACCACATTCTACGCCGGAGACATGAAAGATATACTTACCGATGAGTTCGTGAAAACACATGGACAGCCCGATGTTATCATTACGGACCCGCCTCGTGCAGGCATGCATAAGGATGTCATAGACACCATACTCAACGCTTCTCCGGAAACCATTGTATATGTAAGTTGCAATCCTGCCACACAAGCCAGGGATGTGGCGCTTTTGGACAGCGCCTATCGCGTAGTGGAGATACAGCCTGTGGACATGTTCCCGCATACGCCACATGTAGAAAATGTAATCAAACTGGTAAAAAGATAACACAAACATTCACCATTGAATAATTACGATTTATGAAATTTAGAATCACTGTTGCTCTTGCTGCCTTTTTCGGGTATTTCAGCACTGTATCCGCACAGCAGGAATGGTTTAAGGACATTAAGTTAAGTGGCTATGTGATAGGTCAGTATCAATACACTTCAAAAGAGAATGCTGCTCCGAAAGACAATTTCAGTACACGTCTGGTACGCTTGTCTATCGACGGTAAGTTGATGAACGATTTCGCTTATAGGGTACAAGCCCAGCTCAACGGTACGCCAGGCTCAAGCAGCGGTCCCCGTATTGTGGATGCCTTCATAGAATGGCAACGCTACGGCTTTGCCAAGGTAAAGGTGGGACAGTTCAAAAGGGCCTTCACATTCGAGAACCCCATGAATCCTATCGACCAAAGCTTTATCAGCTATTCCCAGGTCATCAGCAAGTTGTCGGGCTTTGAAGACCGTGTAGGCGAGCACTCAAGTAATGGCAGGGATATCGGTATCCAACTACAGGGCGACCTGCTTCCTAATAGCAAGGGACGCAATCTCTTGCATTATCAGGTAGCCCTCTACAACGGACAAGGCACCAACATGAAAGATGTGAACAACAGCAAAGACCTTATCGGCGGTTTATGGGTATGTCCGATAGATGGTCTCAGGATAGGTGCTTTCGGCTGGACCGGCTCCTACGCCCATAAAAACGGAACGGAGGTACAGAGTGTGGCAAGAAACAGATATGCCTTCAGCGGCGAATACAAAAAGGATGACTGGACCCTGCGCACGGAGTATATCCACAGTCAGGGCAAGAAGTTTGCCTCTAACAGCAGTAGCGACATCACCGTTATCGACAAGGACAAAGCCGACGGATGGTATGTGGCTGGCATCGCCCCGGTGATCAAGGAAGTGTTGCACCTGAAAGCCAGGTATGACGTATATCGTGACGAAGCGAACTGGGGCAGCAGCAAAAACATGTATGAGATAGGCGTTGACTATATCTACAAGAAAAAGGTAAAGGCACAAGTGCATTATATACGTGTCAACGAGCGCAGCACCCAGCAGGATTACAATATGATTGACTGCCAGCTGAGCATGAGGTTTTAGTCTTTCAAGTACCACCTAAATCATCATCTGATGCCCGACAAAAAGCCCCTCATCAGTTTTGTCATTACCTATTACAACCTTCCGGTACCTCACCTCAGAGAGTGTATCGGAAGTATTTTGGCATTGTCCTTACCATCCAAAGAGAGGGAGATTATCCTGGTGGATGACGGTTCTGCCCATTGCGTACTTGACGCTTTGGAGGATATGAAAGATGAGCTCGTATATATCCGACAGAAAAACGGAGGATTGAGCAACGCAAGGAACAGAGGAATAGAGTGCAGCACCGGACAATACATACAGTTTGTAGATGCTGATGACTACATCATCACAAACGCCTATGAGCAGTGTCTTGACATTGTGAGATACAATAAGGACGTAGAAATGGTGATGTTTGACTATGCCACCCATCCTACAAAAGACCAGCAACTGTCAAACCATCTTGAAGAAGACACCGGTTCCTCTTTCCTGTTGCACCACAACCTGCACGCATCCGCCTGGGGATATATCTTCAAGCGGACCACTTTGGGTAGTCTGAGATTCACACAGAACATCTATCATGAGGACGAAGATTTCACTCCCCAGCTGGTTATCCGCACGGAAAAGATCATCAGCACCCGACTCAAGGCTTATTTCTACCGGGAAAGGCAGGGCTCAATCATGCAGAAAAGGAATCCTAAGCATATCATCAAGCGCTTAGATGATACGGAATACGTCATCCTGCATCTCAACCGCATCTTGCAGAATATGCCACAACACGACAGGCTGGCCATGCAAAGAAGGGTGCACCAGCTGACGATGGATTACATTTTCAATATCATCAGGCTCACCCGTTCCGAGAAGCAACTGGAGAAACGACTGCAAAGGTTGGAGCAACATGCCCTGTTCCCTCTGCCGCATAAGAAGTACACCGAAAAGTATTATCTTTTCAGTATTCTCAGCAAATACAAGGTTTCCCGCAAATTACTGAATCTTGTCATCAAGACCATGCCATGATTTCTGTTATAGTAGTCACATACAATCAGGAATGCACCATAGCAAGAACCCTGGACAGCATCTTGATGCAAAAGGGGATTCAGGAACTGGAAATCATTATCGGCGAGGACCATTCTACCGACAATACCAGGAGAATCTGCGAAGAGTATGCCTTGAGATATCCCGCAATCATCCGACTGTTCCCGAACAAGGAGAACAAGGGAGTGGTAAGAAACTATTTCGACTGCCTGCAGGCATGTAGAGGCAGCTATATAGCCGACTGTGCCGGAGATGACTTCTGGATTGACGAGTACAAGCTGAAAAAACAGAGAGATATCATGGTTGCCCATCCCGAGGTAACACTGGTACACACAGACTGGTGGTATTATAATGAGAATGACGGCACGAAGCACCCCTCCGGCAAACAGGAGTACTGTGATTCTCTGACAGATGGGAAAAAGATGCTCACAGCCATCATCACACAAACCACCCGACCGGTCATCCATTTATGCACCTCTCTCTACAGGAATGATGCCATCAAGAAGGCATACCATGAAGATGCCAACCTGTTTTGCAATAATGAATACGGATGTGAAGACCTGCAGATTGCATTTGCGTTGGCACAAAGCGGCTGTATAGCCTATCTGCCTGACAAGACTTTATGCTATAGCATCGGACATACCTCGGTCTCCACACAGTCTGATGATGCCAAACAGTTTGAATTTGTCAGAAAGACCGCACACCTAAGCCATTATCTTGCAGACAAATACCATATCAGCAACCCTCAGACCGACACGTTTTTCAAGCAAAAACTTCATGCCTTGACCATGCACGCCATCAGGAGCAACCGGCATCCGCTGATTCAGAAGGTGAAACGTCTGGCAATAGAATGGCACACCACCCCAGCCCTATATACGCGGTTACTCTTAGTGCTTTCCGAATACAACAGTCTGTTCAGTCTGTTGTCATTTCTTAGGAAAACGGCTGCACACATCAAGCAACACTTGTTCTAACTGCTCTCCCACCCTGGCGGCAGAGGCCATTTCATTCACCTTCTCCGAAATGGCTGTTCCAGGCAACACAGCCTCCTGTTCCTGAGGTGAGACTGCAAGGAAACGAGACCTCAGCACATGATACATCTGACGGGCAAGTCCATCCGCATCGTTTCGCTCTGCCACAAAGCAAGCGCCGGCTATACGCTCGTTCTGAGGCACAGCAGTAGTTGCCACTACGGGCAGACCAGTACTCATGGCCTCCAGCACTACCAATGGCTGCACCTCACTTCTTGAAGCCAGTACAAACATGTCAGAGCGATGCAACAGACTTCTGATTGCCTGTCTGTCCAGTTTTCCGTATGCCACTACATGTTCCTCTATTGAAGCCTCCTTTTCCATCTTCCTGCACGCTGCAGATGGGGTGTTCTCTCCGGCAATATGCAGTTCCATTCTCAAATCGCCTCCTACCCTTTCCATGCACTTGGCAAACGCCTTGAAAAGAATGTCATAACCCTTTCTGAAGGAGAAATCAGCCACGCAGCAAATGACCACAGCCCTGTCATACAAAGGCTGTCGTTCCACTGGGGAGAAGAAGGACGTGTCAATCACATTGGAAATTTCATGCCATCGGTAATCCGTCCCGTAATACTGTTGTGTATCAAATACAATCTCTCGTGCTACAGGAATCACCATATCCGCTTTCCTATAAGCCTTTCGCAGGCATTCTATCTGCCATATCTGCGGATTCGGTTCTGTACCGAATTCTTTTTGCAGATCCATAAGCGACAGATGCTCCGTCACGACATAAGGTATATGGTACTTCTCGGAAAGAGACATGGCCGCATAGCCTGCCCATTTCATACAGTGGGCATGTATCACATCAGGCACACCATACATTTCCACATACTTGTCAAACAGCTCGCATACTGTACTCACCCACCTGCGCATGTTAGGGCGCACACACAAGGGCAAGCCTCTCATGTATGAAAGCAAGATGGGTACATCTTCTTTCTGGTAGGACTTGGGGCGGTATGGAAGTGACACAAAGGAGCGTATGTCTTTTTTCAACGACAACTGCACAACAGAGAGAATACGCACTTCGTGCCCCCTCTGCCGAAGTGTCTTTGCCTGTTCCAGACAAAATTCGCCTCCGTAAGGAGTAAAGAAAGACGGGATTTCTACAATATGCACAACAACGGTTTTAGATATATCGGCAAGTATCTGTAATCAACTGCACACCTATGAAAAAAGGATAGACAATCCGACATAGATTTCTATCCTTTTATTCATTACGAACAAATCAGTTCCTTATGCCTCTGCAGCAGCTTCTGCCTCGGCATTACCCTCTGCGTTTGCAGCTTCAGCCTCTGCGGCTTCAGCAGCCTTAGCAGCCTCGGCAGCAGCTTTCTTCTCTGCAACCTTCTTGGCGATTTCTTCGTTAATCTTCTTCTCTGCTTCCAGTTCCTTGGCAGCAGCATCCTTCTTTGCCTTGGCTTCCTTCTCGCGAACAGCCTCAGAACCCTTAACCTTCAGTTCTTTCCAAGCGTCGAATTTCTTCTGTGCTGTAGCCTCGTCAAAAGCCCCCTTCTTCACACCGCCACGGAGGTGTTTCATCAGATAGACTCCTTCACGGCTCAGAATGGTGCGTACTGTGTCAGTAGGCTGTGCACCCACTTCCACCCAATAAAGTGCGCGTTCAAAATTCAAATCTACTGTGGCTGGATTGGTATTAGGATTGTAAGTACCAATCTTTTCAGTAAATTTACCATCTCGTGGTGCTCTTGCATCGGCGATTACAATGCTGTAGAAAGCATAGCTTTTGCGACCGCCTCGCTGTAATCTGATTCTTGTTGCCATTTGTTAAAAAATAAAATTAGGTTTGAATTAAATGCCGCCAACTCGTAACGGCGGTGCAAAGGTAATACTTTCTGACGTATATTGATGTATAATACGGTAGCAGCGCTATCAGAATTATCATTTTTTAACAAGAGTCAATCCCACTTTCATTCCTTTGACCGAGCTCATCAGCTTACTCAGTGTGGTCATACTGGTATTGGCGCTCTTGCTGGTAATGGTTTTGAACATTTCCAACAGTTTGGAAGCGTCGGTCACAAACAGCAGCTGGTTGTTTTCCAACTGTGTGGTAATGCTTATGGTCTTCTGTCTGTAAGTACCGTATGTTAGCTGGAGCTGCTCGTCCTTGATTGCCCACTTGCCGGCAATCTGCTTCTGCGAAAGTGTTTCCACAAAGGTGCCGTCTTCATTGAAAGTGAAGGTCATTACACCTTCCTTGATGCCATATACAGCCAATTTGGTCTTCAAGGTGTTCTCTATTTTCTCGGCGGTCACTTTTGCTCCGACCTGTGTCAGCACGTTGTCCGACTGGAAAAGGATGGCAGGCTCGGAATACTCCCAAGTGCCTACGATAGTCTGTTCCGACACCTGCTTGTCTTTCGAGAAGATGGAGGCTATACCCGATACCAGACTGCTGATATCCGAGGATGATTCTTGCTTCTCGGAGGTATTCGAATGATTTCCTATACCCAAAATGTTTGCCAGGTTGATCTGGGCATTCATCACATTGCTCGACAGAGCCAACAACAGCATCAATACGCTTTTCTTGAATTTCATGGTTTTTCTTGTTTTGTTGTTTTGCGAGTGCAAAATTAAGACAAATGACGCAAACGGACGAATGAAATAGATTAAAACAGCCTTTCAATATCCAATCACATGGAATATTCGGTTCAAGATGAAAAAAAGCATTTACTTTACCCTCTTGTTCAAATAAAGTGAGTACTTTTGTAGATGATAAGCAATAGATACCATCCGTCATGAGTGATAACCAAGGGCTGTCAATACTTGTTCCCAACTACAACTTTGTCTGTACACAATTGGTAAGCGACCTGCAAAGGCAGGCGGAGACGTTGTCGGTACCCTATGAAATCATAGTCTCTGACGATGCTTCTACCGATGCCGACAGTATCTGCCGGAACGAGAGCATCAACGCCCTGCCCCATTGCAGGTATATCGTACAGCCGCGCAATCTGGGACGGGCCAACAACAGGAATTTCCTGGCAAGAGAGAGCAAGCTGTCACACCTGCTTTTCATCGACAGCGACATGACCATCCTCAGCCCTTCCTATCTTGCAGACTACTGGCATCACCATACCTGCGATGTGGTATATGGCGGGTATATGGTTTGTGAGGGAGACAGGCATCTCGACACCAACCTCCGTTATCTGTTTGAAATGTCGTGTCAGTCACTTTCTTCAGCTGCCTATCGCCAGAAAAGTCCCTATCATCATTTCCACACCTCCAATTTCATGATCAGGAGAAGCATCATGACGAGCATACCCTTTGACAACCGTTTCACGCAGTATGGTTATGAAGATGTGCTGTTAGGAAAACGACTCTGCGAGAACAATATCAACATACAGCACATAGACAATCCTTTAGGCTTTGACCTGTTTGAAGAGAATGGCGACTTCCTCCGCAAGACGGAGGAGAGCCTGCGCACCTTGCACCAGTTTCAGGATGAACTTCGGGGCTATAACAGTCTGCTGGCTTTCTGTGACAATCTCCGCAAGACTAGGCTTCACCTCCCCTTCAAGTGGCTCCACCGCATGTGCGGTCCCATGTTAAGAGCCATCCTTTGCGGCAGGCATCCTTCACTTGTCGTGTTCAGGCTTTACAAGATAGGCTATTTCCTGAATCTGTAAGT
>CALZXH010000083.1 GCA_945830055.1 uncultured Prevotella sp. | reverse complement strand
ACGTCCTCATCCAGAAGGGCTATCCTCACCACGGAGCCGTTGCCTTCTCTCACATCGGCAAGACTCTCTTCGAGGTGTTCAAGTATTTAGGCATCCAGGACATCGCCTACAACCAGCCGAAGTCCCTGCCTTATCCCACAGAGAATCCCTGGGCATAAGTGCTGACATCATCTGTCCCTTTTGGGGATGATACAATAAAAAGGGTGTACCCATTCAGGTACACCCTTTATTGTGTAATACATCCAATCACTTCACACCTGTTTCCTGCTTGTAGAGGAAGTGGCTGGCACAGCCGTATTCGGCTTCATAATCCATTCGCTCGGAACGGATCTGTATCTCAATCCAGTTGCAGTCGGGCCCCATCACTGTGAGTTGCAGGGCCTGATAGCCGGATGGCTTCGGATGGGTTATCCAGTCGCGTATGCGGTCGGGGTGGATGCGGTAGAGTGAACTGATGATGGTATAGATGCGCCAGCAGTAGAGTTTCTCGAGATCCATCTCCTTGAGCACCTGCGCCTTGACCTCTTCCACGCCAGGAACGGTATCTATTGTGTTGGGAACCGCAATGGGGTTGATGTCGTCCTTTACCTTATAGACAATACGGGTGGCAAAGAGGTCATACACATCGTCAAACTCCTTCTTGTCTATACGCATCTTGCGCCAAATGCTGTAGATGGACTTCATACGGTATTTGAAGGAGTATTCTATCCCAAGGTCCTGAAGCAGGGAGTGTATGGGCAGGGCAAAGGTGTTGAATACATTTTCGCACATGGCTTCCGATTCCATCCTCAGCCGTTTCAGTTCCTTGTAGTCATCGGGGTAAGCCAATTCCACGGCAAGATCGAGCATCTCATACTGTTCGCGGTTCATGCCCAATTGTTCTGCCAACGGTCCCCACTTCTCCATAGCGGCATCGCTGGCAGGCATAGCCCTCTCGGCATCGACTCCTTTTGTTTTCATCTCCCGAAGGAGTTCTAAATGGGCAAGTATTTCCTTGCCCTGTTGTAAACACTCTGAATTTGTCATATTGTTTGTTTCTATCGTGTTATTTCACCCGTTTTCTCAACGTCAGTAGGTTCTTCTCCTTTTCGCGACGGTATTCCATGGAGTCCATCAATTGTCGGGCCAGAAATATACCCAGACCTCCTATGGGGCGTTCCTCGGCTGACAGCGAGATATTTGCCTCTGCCACTTGCGTCGGGTCGAAAGGCACACCGCTGTCTTCGATGGTGAAGACAAGGTCGGGTTGCAGCAGTTCCGCGGTCACCAGAATCGTATGCTTCTCTTCAGGAGGATAGGCATACATGATTACGTTGGAAACACACTCTTCGAGAGCCAACTGGATATTGAACACCTCATTCGACTTCAGTTGCCACGTTTCACCACAATTCTTGACAAAGGTGGTGAGTGCATCGAGTTCTTCAATCCGGTTTTCTAAGATGATTTGTCTTTTCATCTTGATGGTATTGGACGTTTGTTCGGGTTATGCAAACTTGAAGAGGCTTAGGAATCCGGTCAGGGTGAATACCTTCTTCACCTCGTCGTTCATGCCTGTGATGGTCACGTCGCCATGAGCCGCGATAGAAGCCTTGCGCAGGGTAAGGAACATGCGTAGTCCTGAAGAGGAAATGAACTCCAGACGGCTGCAATCCAGTACGATGTGCTTGTCTGCATTGTCTATCAGGGGTTGCATGTCGGCTGCGAACTGTGAGGAAGCAGACGTGTCCAAACGGCCGATGAGTATGCCTTTTATTTCAGCGCCGTTGTCAATGATTTCGAGTTTCATATGAATAATCTATTTATAATGAATCGATAGTATGGTGATGTCATCTGATTGGTTATGACCGTCGGCATAAAGGTGGACGGTATTGAGTATATGCTCCACATCGAGTTGGGCACTATGTTTTTTTCTGCCCATGCCGTTCAGTTCCTGCTGTAGCCGTTCCTCTCCATAAAGCTGGTGGGTGGTGTTCTCTGCCTCGGTGATGCCGTCGGTATAAAGGAAAAGCCGGAACCCTGGCTCTACTTTCATGGTCACCTCTTCGTATTCATACTCTTCAACCACCCCGACAGGTATGTTGATGGAGGGGTATGCCATGAAATCCATCTTCTCTGAAGAAACGAGATGAGGAATCGCTTTCTCCTCTGTCTGAATACTGCCAGATACCAAGGTGTTCGATAGTGGGGCATTATGTCCGCAATTGCAGACGGTGAGAATGCCGTTCTTCAAGTCGAGTGCGCCTATATACATGGTGACAAACATGTCCTCTTTGTTGTCGGCTGCAATGGATTGGTTGAGGGCTTTTGCTATCTTGGCGGGAGAGTCCTCGCGAGTGATGATGCTACGGTAGAGGGTACGTGTGATAGCCATAAAGAGACTGGCAGGCACTCCTTTGCCGCTCACGTCGCCGATGCAGAAGTGCAGGATATTGCCCTGTAAGGCAAAGTCATAGAGGTCGCCTCCCACATCCTTGGCAGGAATCAGAGTGGCATATATGTCTATGTCATCACGGTCGGGATAGGGGGGATATACCTTCTTCACCATCGCCATCTGGATGTTGTGGGCGGTGGAGAGTTCCCACTCGATGCCTGCCTTGTGCTCAACAGCCTTGCGTATCTTGGCAAAGAGAAAACCGCAGGTTGCCACCATAAGAATCATTCCCAGCAGACAGAGGAAAAACATCTGATGCGCCACGGCATTACTGTCCTCGAAAATGTCGGTCTTGAGAATGGAGAGAGCCACAGTCCATCCTGTTTGCTCTATGGGCGAATAGAACATCATTCCTTCAAAACGTGTGTCTTTGGCATAGGTGTCGTAACCTTCCGTCTTGTTCTTCATACGTATAATGATGCTCTCGTTCTGCTCATAGTTGTTGGCCTTGGTCAGTTGCTGCACATGGTTGGGCAGAGAGGTCATGATAAGGCGGTGGTCGGGATGGGCGATGAAGTCAAGGTCCTTGTCCATAACCATAAACTCCGCCTGTTCGTAGGGATGTATCTCCTTGATCAGTTGTTCGGTGAAGCGGTCAAGTTGCATATCCACGGCAATCACCCCGATGGGCTGGTCATGTTCGTCGAGCAGAGGGATGCAGTAGCAGGCAATAAGGGCATCCTTCACATCACGGAAAGGCTTGCACCAGAAGGGCGATTTGGTCTGCAGGGGGGGTGACATACCATTCTGATTGCAGATAAGTTCTGCCCACTTCGAGCAGGTTGATGCGTTCGGTCAGTTTGCCGTTACGTCTGACGTAGGGTGCAAATCCTTCTTCGTGTCCATGTATCACGCCGGGTTTGTAGCCGATGGCAATACCCCATATCTCGGAGTTGGAGTAAACGAATCGCTCCAGCAGATCGTAGATTTGGCTTTCGTCGCGATAGCGGCGGATATGGGTGGAGCTGAGATTCATGGCCGTAATCTCGATAGCCGTCAGATGACGTTCTACGGTAGCACTGGCCTTCTCTACATTCAGGCGTGCCAGTCGGATGGAACTGTCGAGCACCCGGTTATTGACATTACGGTAAGAGATGGCGAATATCAGTCCCAGTACGATGATACCGGCTCCCATCACCAGCAAGCAGACACGGAGGATGGGGTCTTTCAGAATTTTCAAATTATGTATCGTAGTCATAGTCCAGATAAATCCGTGTCGTTTGTTATTCTACTGATATATTTTTCTCTTGAATCATGGCTGGGGTATAGTATTGTCTTCCCCATCTTCAGAGCACAGTTCTGTCTGTATATACGTGGCGTGCACCACCTGTTTGTCTTTGGGCGGAATGGTCATGTAGTTGCGGTAGAGGTCGCTGAGATACTTGTCGGGTGAAGCGGGTGCCCGGAAGGTCTTACCCTCGAAGGTGATGGTAGAGAGAGGGAAGACGGAATCCTGGCGGTGCATGATGCCGTAGCCGTTGTTGATGAGGATGTTGGACAGATACTCCTTCTTGCTGAAGAAAGGACAGAGCACTGCCCACAGCGTGCGGCATGTGAGGTACTTCAAACCGAAATACACAAACTCCGCTGCGGCACGCCAGGAGTAGTAGTGCTGTGCCGAGAGGATGGAGTAGCATTTGGAGATGTTCTTGCAGATGAACTTGATCCATTTGCGTGGCATCGAAGGGTAGGGGATAAAAGGAAAGATATCCACGTAAAGTCCTTTCTGGTAGTCCACGTTGAAGCGGTCACCGCCCTCGATATAGAGTGAGTTCAGATCGCGTATCTTGGTGATGGGCTCCTTGCTGGTAGGGTCGGTCTCGGGCGTTTGCAGAAACAGGTGTTCGGGCAGTTCGGCAGGTGCCACCTGGATAAACTTCTCCAGCCCTTCCAAGGTCATGCCGATGTCTATATCATCGTCCCAGGGGATGAATCCTCCGTGACGCACTGCTCCCAGCAGGGTGCCGCCGTCCAGCCAGTAGTCTATCTGGTGGCGCTTGCAGATGCCGTCAATCACTTCCAGGATAGACAACTGTTTCAGTTGGCACGCCCGGAGTTGTGTCTTCACGTAGGCTTGCAGATAAGGGTTCTTCATTTGTTGTTCCTTTTTACGTCAATCACTTGTCCAGTGAAGTCAGAGGTAAGTACCTTCACGGTGGCTTCAGCCACAGCCTCGGGTTTCAGCAGCGACTCTTCGGGTTCGATGCCGAAGTTGCGGGTACGCATGGGAGTCTTGGTGCGCTCCGGATTCATGCAGTTCACGGTGATGCCCTCCTGTTCCCATTCCTGTGCTATCGCCTGCACGAAGTTCACGATGGCAGCCTTGGTAGATGAGTAGATGCTGTAGAACGCCCTTCCCCTGGTGTAGGAACTGGATGTGAAGAATATCAGTTTTCCTTTGCTCTCGCTCAGATAGCGGTAAGACTCCATGGCAACGAACACGGTGCCCAGATAGTTGATATCTACCGACTGGCGGATGATGCTCTCGTCGGTGCTCATCAGCGGTTCCTTGTCGAGTATGCCGGCGGTGTTGATGACGTAGTCTATTCTGCCCCGCTCGTCGTGTACCTGCTTCAGTGCCTTAGCCACGGTGCTGCGGTCGCTCACATCTACGCCGTTCATGCTGCGCGAGAAGCAGTACACCTGCACCTTGTACGACTCTAACAGGCGGGCGATGTGCTCTCCGATACCGTAACTGCCTCCGAAGATGACCGCCGTCTTGCCCTTCAGCATCTCTTCGTTGATGGTGTCGTTGCCCATCTCGCTGCCCTTGAGTTGGAAGAACTTGTCGAGCAGATAGGTATCTTCCTTGTAGGTGAGTTTCATATTGCTTTCTTCACCAGCCACCACATACACGGGTGTGTCGGGCAGGTACTTCACCACCACGCCGCAGTCATCGGTCACCTTGAAAGCCTTGTCCTGCAGGGCGATGCGGTAAGCCTTGTCAATCACGTCGATATGGAACGCCTGCGGAGTCTGTCCGCGCTTCAGCTTCGACCTGTCGGGAATTTGTTTGATGTAGTCGCCATCTACTTCGATGATGGTGTCGGTGGCAGGCAGGGCGGCATCTACTGCACCATACTCCTCCAGTGCCTGTACCACGTCGTTGATGATGCGCTGGCTCACCAGTGGGCGCACCGCATCGTGGAATATCAGGTTCACGTCGCATCCCTCGTAGGCGTGGATGGCTGAGAGGCTGGAGTGGTAGCGCTCTGCGCCGCCACGCAGTATCTTCTTCACCTTTTTCCATCCGTTCTTGATGACAATCGTTTCAAAGTCAGACACGTAAAAGGGGTTAGAAACGATGGCAATCTCGTCGATGTTCGAGTTGTGCTCAAACACGTCGATGGTATGTTCTACCACCATCTTGCCTGCTACTTTCAGAAATTGCTTGGGTGTGGAAAGGCCTAATCTGCTGCCTACACCGCCTGCCAATATTACTGCTACGTTTTTTCTCATTGTAAAAGAATGTTGCCCTGCGACCGATGCCGTCAGGGGATGATTCATCCGCGGCATCAGACACAGGGCAAAGGTAGTACTTTTTTTTGAATAGCGTATCAATCCAATAGGAGAAATGATACCTATGTCATTTTCAGCTGTTCTGCGTTATCCCAAGTTGCCTGCCAGATAGCTGTCGTAGGCAGTCATGTCGATGAGTCCGTGACCCGAGAGGTTGAACAGTATCACCTTCTCTTCGCCGGTCTCCTTGCAGCGTTTCGCCTCGTTGATGGTGGCGGCGATGGCGTGGCACGATTCGGGTGCAGGTACGATGCCCTCGGTACGTGCAAAGAGTACGCCGGCAGCAAAAGAGTCGGGCTGGGTAATGTCCACCGCCTCCATCATGCTGTCCTTGAGCAGTTGGCTCACGATGACGCCTGCCCCATGATAGCGCAGTCCGCCTGCATGGATGTTGGCTGGCATGAAGTCGTGTCCCAGAGTGTACATGGGCAGCAACGGGGTGTAGCCTGCCACATCGCCGTAGTCCAGACGGAACTCGCCCTTGGTGAGCTTGGGACAGGCTGCCGGTTCGGCTGCGATGAAGCGGGTATGTTTCTCCCCCGATAGGTTATGGCGCATGAAGGGGAACGAGATTCCTCCGAAGTTGCTGCCGCCTCCAAAGCAGGCGATGACCACATCGGGATATTCCCCTGCCATCTGCATCTGCTTCTCCGCCTCCAGTCCTATAACGGTCTGGTGCAGGGTCACATGACTGAGCACCGAGCCCAGCACATACTTGCAGCCGGGAGTCATTCTTGCCAGTTCGATGGCTTCAGAGATGGCGGTACCCAATGACCCCTGGTTGTTGGGCTCTTTGGTCAGAATATCCTTTCCCGCACGGGTGGACATGGAGGGCGAGGGGGTTACCTGTGCGCCGAAGGTCTGCATCAGCGAGCGGCGATAGGGCTTTTGCTCATAACTGACTTTTACCTGATACACGGCTGCCTCGATGCCAAACACGCGGGCGGCGTAGGAGAGGGCGGTACCCCACTGGCCTGCACCTGTCTCGGTAGTCATGTTGGTCACTCCCTCTTGCTTGCAGTAATAGGCCTGTGCCAGGGCAGAGTTGAGTTTGTGGCTGCCCACAGGACTCACCGATTCGTTCTTGAAATAGATGTGTGCCGGTGTGTCCAGGGCGCGTTCCAGGGCGTATGCCCTTACCAAGGGTGTGGAGCGGTAGCATTTGTATTGCTCGCGCACCTCTTCGGGAATGTCTATCCACTTGTTTTGCTGGTCAAACTCCTGTCGGCTGCACTCCTCGCAGAACACGGGAAACAGGTCTTCCGCCTTGAGCGGCTCCTTGGTCTGGGGATTGACTGCGGGGATGGGTTTGTTGGGCATTTCAGCCTGTATGTTGTACCACTGTGTGGGGATTTCTTTTTCGGTCAGGAAAAATCTCTTTTGTCTTTCGCTCATGGTTTTTTTGTTACAATTTTATAGTTATTCTGTTGTTTGGATTGCAAAAGTAAACATAATAATCTGTTTTGCAAAATAAATGTAAGGAAAATAAGTATTTCTATCCTTTCATTACCAAGGCAGGCGCCTTGCCCTCGTCGAGCAGTTGCGCCATACGGTCCATATAGGGAGCTGCATGTTCAAAGAAGCAGTGATAGCCTTGGCACAGAAAGTTTAAGCCAAACTGACCGTAACGGTCGTACAGAAAGCGGTTTTTCGGGCATTCTCCATGACAGGCAAACAGGTAGTTGCATTCCTTGCACTGGCGTGGAAGCGACTGCCGCTTGTATTGTGCAAAATGCTGCTGTCTGTCAGAGCGCATCATCTCCGTGATGGTATGCCGGTGCAGGTTGCCTAAAAGATATTCGGGATATACGAAATGGTCGCAGGAGTACATGTCGCCGTTGTATTCCAGCACCCCCACGTTTCCGCATTCCGCCGAGAGGATGCACACGCCGGGTGCCTCGCCCACCCAGTTGGCAAGGGTGGCATCGAACAGCTGTATGAAGTACTCGCCCACATCCTGTCGCACCCATTCGTCAAAGAGGGTACAGAGAAACTCTCCCCATTCTCCGGCAGTAATGGAGGGGGGCGACAGACTTCCCTCTGCCTGCATCCCGGATGCCCATAGCAGTCCGTCGCTTCGTGTGGCGGTGCGCTCAACGATGGGGGCAAACTGCAGATAACGGCATCCGATGCTTTTGAAGAAACGGTAGAACTCCAGCGGATGCTTCACGTTGATGTGGTTCACCACTGCCATGCCGTTCCACTCTACTCCGTGGCGTTGCAACAGACTGATGCCTCTCATCACCTGATGAAAGGTGCCCTGCCGGGAAGGGGTGTGCCTGTAGGCATCGTGCAGGGGCAGGTCGCCGTCGATGCTGATGCCCACCAAGAACCCGTTATCCTTGAAAAACCCGCACCAGTCATCGTTGAGCAGTGTGCCGTTGGTCTGTATGCAGTTGTCTATCTGTCTTCCTCCGGCATAGAGCTGTTGCAGTTGCAGGGCGCGCTCGTAGAAGGTTCTTGACTGCAGCAGAGGTTCGCCGCCATGCCATGTGAAGAGTACATAGGGGGTGGTCTGCGCCTCGATGTATTCCCTGACAAACTTCTCCAGCAGCGTGTCGTCCATCATCATCTTCTCCCTGTGGCCGGCATAGAGTTTCTCCTTTTCCAGATAATAGCAGTAAGCGCAGCGCAGGTTGCACTGTGCCCCTGCGGGCTTTGCCATCACATAGAGCGGATGGGAGAAAGGAAATGCTGTATTCATGTTCTGCCTGTAATTGTCTTTTCAGATGGGGTCTTTGTTCTTTTTGCCTGTCGTATTAGAACCCACTTCAAACAATAATGAATGTAAACAGTCTGTGGTTGCAAAAGTAATGGAAATAATGCTATTACGCATGGATATATTGTACATTTTTTCCGACTTTCCGTATAACAATACTTCAGTAAATTTTTACCGATAATTTTAGATTTAACAATCGAGCAGGTAAAAACCGGCTCAAACACCTTAAAAGTCCA
>CALZXH010000082.1 GCA_945830055.1 uncultured Prevotella sp. | reverse complement strand
ATTGTCGTTGCTGTCAAGAACGTCATTCCTTCAAGTGATTTGAAAAAAGGTGCAGTATCTAAGGCTTTGGTTGTTCGCACAAAGAAGGAAATCCGTCGCCCCGATGGATCGTATATCCGATTTGATGACAACGCTTGCGTGTTGCTGAACAATGCTGGAGAAATCCGTGGAAGCCGTATCTTTGGTCCCGTGGCTCGTGAACTGCGTGCCGTTAACATGAAAGTGGTATCACTCGCACCTGAGGTTCTTTAATATTTAATGACAATTCACACAATGACTAAGTTGAAAATAAAGAAAAACGATACCGTAGTTGTCCTCACAGGAGAAGACAAGGGCAAAACCGGTAAAGTGCTGAAGGTGTTGGTTGACAAGCAGCGCGCTATCGTAGAGGGCGTGAACATGGTCAACAAGAGCACAAAGCCCAGCGCAAAGAATCCCCAAGGAGGCTTTGTAAAGCAGGAGGCTTCCATCCACATTTCTAACATCAGTCTGATCGATCCTAAAAGCGGTAAACCTACTCGTGTTGCCATGAAGGTGAACGAAGAGGGCAAGAAGGTTCGCGTCGCTAAAAAATCAGGGGAGGAAATCAAGTAATGAATACAGCACAACTTAAGAAAACCTATCTGGAGCAGATTGCTCCCGCCCTGGAGAAGCAGTTTGGCTATACTTCCAAGATGCAGGTTCCTGTATTGAAGAAGATTGTAGTGAACCAGGGTCTTGGAGACGCCACACAGGACAAGAAGATCATCGATGTGGCCATCAATGAGATTTCTGCCATCACCGGTCAGAAGGCCGTGGCTACATTCTCCAAGAAAGACGTTGCCAACTTCAAGCTTCGCAAGAAGATGCCTATCGGTGTTATGGTAACCCTGCGCAGAGAGCGTATGTACGAGTTCCTTGAGAAGCTCGTTCGCATCGCTTTGCCCCGTATCCGCGACTTCAAGGGTATCGAAAGCAAGTTCGACGGTCGTGGCAACTACACCCTCGGTATTCAGGAGCAAATCATCTTCCCCGAGATCAATATCGATTCAGTGGATCGCATCCAGGGTATGAACATCACTTTCGTTACAACGGCCAAGACCGATGAAGAGGGTTATGCTCTGCTCAAGGCTTTCGGTCTGCCATTTAAAAACGCTAAATAAGAAAGACAGATATGGCAAAAGAATCCATGAAAGCCCGCGAGGTAAAGCGTGCAAAGCTTGTAGCCCGTTACGCTGAGAAACGTGCGGCATTGAAAAAGATTATCGCTACGTCTGAGGATGCTGCAGAAGCTTACGAGGCAGCTCGTAAGCTCCAGAGCATTCCCAAGAATGCCAATCCCATCCGCTTGCACAACCGTTGCAAGATTACCGGACGTCCCAAGGGATATATGCGCCAGTTCGGCCTCTCACGTATTCAGTTCCGTGAAATGGCTTCCAGCGGCTTGATTCCCGGAGTGAAGAAGGCAAGTTGGTAATCCCGAAGAAACACAAGAGTTTTTTAATTTAATATTGTCGGGGTAGTCCCGATTAATTAAACATTTATTTTTATGACAGATCCAATAGCAGATTATCTGACGAGGTTGAGAAACGCAATCATGGCCAACCACCGTGTTGTTGAAGTACCGGCTTCAAACCTGAAGAAGGAAATCACCAAGATCCTCTTCGAAAAGGGCTACATCCTGAACTACAAGTTCATCGAGGATGGTCCTCAGGGTACTATCAAAGTGGCTTTGAAGTACAATCCTAAAACCAAGGAGAGTGCCATCAGATGCCTGAAAAGAGTGTCCACTCCCGGTCTTCGCAAATATACCGGTTACAAGGACATGCCGAGAGTAATTAACGGATTAGGTATAGCCATCTTATCTACATCCAGAGGTGTAATGACAGACAAAGAAGCTGCTGATCTCAAGATTGGCGGTGAGGTACTTTGCTATGTTTATTAATTGGAGGATTTGAATATGTCAAGAATAGGTAAATTACCAATTAGTATCCCTGCAGGTGTTACCGTTGCACAGAAAGACGGTGTAGTAAGTGTGAAAGGTCCCAAAGGAGAGTTGTCTCAGTATGTGGATCCCTCGATTATCGTCAAGATAGCTGACAATCAGATTGTGTTCGAGATTGATGAGAATAGTCCTGTTAACTGCAAGCAGAAGCAGGCTTTCCACGGTCTGTACCGCTCTTTGGTAAACAATATGGTAATCGGTGTGAGCGAGGGTTACAAGAAGGTGCTCGAACTCGTGGGAGTAGGTTACCGTGTGTCTAACCAAGGCAATTTGATTGAGTTTACTCTGGGTTACACTCACCCCATCTTCATCCAGCTTCCTGCTGAAATCAAGGTGGAGACCAAGTCAGAGCGTAACCAGAATCCTATCATTATCCTGGAGTCATGCGACAAAGCATTGCTGGGTCTTGTTTGTGCTAAAATTCGTTCTTTCCGCAAGCCTGAACCTTACAAGGGTAAGGGTGTATTGTTCCAAGGCGAGGTTATTCGCAGGAAGTCTGGTAAGAGTGCTTCAGCAAAGTAATTTTAATTTAGTACGATTATGACAACAAAGAAAGTAGAAAGACGAATCAAAATCAAATATAGAATTCGCAAGAGTGTTTTCGGCACCGCAGAGCGTCCTCGTATGAGTGTATTCCGCAGCAACAAGCAGATCTACGTGCAGGTGATCAATGACCAGGAGGGCAAGACTCTCTGTTCTGCATCATCTCTGGGATTGGAGGCTATGCCTAAGATCCAGCAGGCTGAGAAGGTAGGTGAACTGGTTGCCAAGAAGGCTCTCGAGGCTGGAGTTAAATCAGTAGTGTTTGACCGTAACGGATATCTTTATCATGGTCGCGTAAAGCAGCTTGCTGACGCAGCACGTAAGGGTGGACTTAATTTCTAAACGATTATGGCAATGAACAAAGTTAAAATAAACAGCGACGTTGAATTGAAAGACAGGTTAGTTGCTATTAACCGTGTTACAAAAGTAACGAAGGGTGGTCGTACCTTTACTTTTGCCGCTATCGTAGTGGTAGGTGATGGCAATGGAATCATCGGCTGGGGTCTTGGCAAGGCAGGTGAAGTTACCGCCGCCATTGCCAAAGGCGTGGAAGCCGCTAAGAAGAATCTTGTGAAGGTTCCTGTTCTCAAAGGTACCATTCCCCACGAGATGGAATCACACTTCGGTGGTTCTCAGGTGTTCTTGAAGCCTGCTGCAGCCGGTACCGGACTTGTTGCCGGTGGTGCTATGCGTGCGGTGCTCGAGAGCGTAGGTGTGAAGGATGTGCTTGCCAAGTCTAAGGGTTCTTCCAACCCCCACAACCTGGTGAAGGCCACTATCCTTGCCCTGTCTCAGATGCGTGATGCCTACACCATTGCAGGTACACGCGGTATCAGTATGGAAAAAGTATTTAGAGGATAAGGAGGTTTGTTATGGCTACAATAAAGATTAAGCAGATTAAAAGCAAAATTGGTGCTCCCATCGATCAGAAGCGTACCCTTGAGAATCTCGGTTTGAGAAAGATTTCTCAGGTAGTGGAAAAGGAGGATACTCCTTCTATCCGCGGCATGATCCGTAAAGTGCATCATCTGGTGACCGTAATTGACTAATTTTAATTTTTAAAAGATTCGACAATGAAACTACATAATTTAAAACCTGCTACAGGTTCAACCCATTCTCGTCGCAGAATCGGTCGTGGTCCTGGTTCTGGCTTGGGTGGTACATCTACTCGTGGACACAAAGGTGCCAAAGCACGTTCAGGTTATAAGAAGAAGATTGGTTTCGAGGGTGGTCAGATGCCTTTGCAGCGTCGTGTGCCCAAGGCTGGCTTCAAGAATATCAACCACAAGGAGTATTTTGCCGTGAATCTCTCTACCCTTCAGAAACTGGCTGAGGAGAAGAACCTCACCAAGATCGGCGTAGCAGAGCTCGTGGCAGCCGGACTGACCAATGGCAAAGAGCTGGTCAAGGTGCTTGCCAAGGGTGAGCTCACCGTGAAGCTCGATGTAGAGGCCAACGCTTTCTCCAAGACCGCAGAAGAAGCCATCAAGGCTGTAGGTGGTAACGCAACAATAATCTGATAGACATGAAGAAGTTTATAGAGACACTGAAGAATATATGGAAGGTTGAGGATCTGCGTTCGCGCATCCTCATCACCCTCCTTTTCATTGCGATTTATCGTTTCGGCTCTTTTGTTGTCCTTCCGGGCATCAATCCTGCCATGTTGGAAAACCTTCAGTCGCAAACACAGGGTGGTCTGATGTCACTTCTGGATATGTTCTCCGGTGGAGCATTTTCCAATGCGTCAATATTCGCTTTGGGAATCATGCCATACATCTCGGCTTCTATCGTTATGCAGCTTCTCGCAATCGCTGTGCCTTATTTCCAGAAGATGCAGCGTGAGGGTGAGAGTGGCAGGAAGAAGATTAGCAAATATACCCGTATCCTGACAGTAGCCATACTGTTCTTTCAGGCACCGAGTTATCTGCTAAACCTCAAGATGCAGGCTGCCGGAGCCTTGGCCACCGGTGTCTCATGGTCTGTATTCGTGATTCCCGCCACGATTATACTTGCTGCCGGAAGTATGTTCATACTCTGGTTGGGTGAACGCATTACCGATAAGGGTATCGGAAACGGTGTGTCGCTTATCATTATGATAGGTATCATCGCCCGTCTGCCCCAGGCATTCATTCAGGAGGTAGGTTCCCGCTTCACCGCCATCACCGGTGGTGGTCTGGTAGCCTTCCTGATTGAGATTCTGGTACTTTATGCAGTTGTCTGCGCCGCCATCATACTGGTTCAGGGAGTACGCAAGGTTCCTGTACAGTATGCCAAGCGCCTTGTAGGCAACAAGCAGTACGGCGGAGCACGCCAGTACATTCCCTTGAAGCTGTTTGCTGCCAATGTGATGCCTATCATCTTTGCCCAGGCACTGATGTTCATTCCTTTGGCCATCGTACAGTATTCGGCTCCTGAGAATGCCAGCTGGTTTGTGCGCACGATGCTCGACAGAAACAGCTTCACCTACAATCTGGTGTTTGCTGCCCTTATCATCGCTTTCACTTACTTCTATACTGCAATCACGCTGAATCCTACCCAGATGGCAGAGGATATGAAAAGAAACAACGGTTTCATCCCCGGTGTACGTCCGGGCAAGGATACCGCTGATTTCATCGAGACCATCATGTCGCGCATCACGCTCCCCGGATCTCTGTTCATTGCGTTCATCGCCATCATGCCCGCCTTCGCAAGTCTGGCTGGTGTGCAGGACGCTTTCTCACAGTTCTTCGGAGGCACCTCGTTGCTCATTCTGATAGGTGTGGTACTTGATACCCTGCAGCAGATAGAGAGTCACCTGATGATGCGTCATTATGACGGCCTGCTCAATTCCGGTCGTGTACATGGAAGTGCAGGTGTCTCTGCCTATTGATACCTCATGGTGTGATGAATATCTTTCTAAAGACTGAAGATGAGATAGACCTAATGCGCCGGGCGAACCAACTTGTTGGTGAAACGCTCGGCGAATTGGCCAAGCATATAAGACCCGGGATTTCGACCCTGCAGCTCGACAGCATCGCCGAGGAGTTTATCCGCGATCACGGTGCCGTCCCCACCTTCAAAGGCTTTCCCAATCCCTACGGCGGTCCCTTTTCTGCCAGCATCTGCACCTCGGTGAACGAGGTAGTGGTGCATGGCATTCCTGATGAGAAGACCATCCTGCGCGATGGAGACATCATCTCTGTGGATTGCGGTGCCTTGCTGCAGGGCTTCAACGGAGATTCGTGCTACACGTTCTGCGTGGGCGAGGTGGCTGACGAGGTGAAACAGCTCCTCAAGACCACCAAAGAGTCTCTTTACCTTGCCATCCGCCAGGCAATACCCGGAAACAGACTGGGCGACATCAGCGCCGCTGTTGAGGAGCATTGCAGCCAAAGAGGCTACGGCATAGTGCGCGAGCTTACAGGGCATGGCATAGGCAAGCAGATGCACGAAGACCCGAGCGTGCCCAACTACGGCAAACGAGGGACAGGCGTGCCGCTGAAAAACGGGATGTGCCTGGCGATAGAGCCGATGATAACCCTGGGCAACCGTGCCATAGGCATGATGCCCGACAAGTGGACCATCAGGACACTGGACGGCAAGGTGGCAGCCCATTTCGAGCATACCATCGCCATCCACAACGGCAAGCCGGAGATATTATCATCATTTAGTGAAATAGAAAAAACAGAAAGCGTTAATTATTAAGTATGGCAAAACAATCCGCTATTGAGCAAGACGGAACAATCATCGAATCACTCTCCAATGCGATGTTCAGGGTTGAACTGGAAAACGGTGTGCAGATCATCGCGCACATCTCCGGAAAAATGAGAATGCATTACATCAAAATCCTCCCCGGAGACAAGGTGAAGGTAGAGATGAGCCCGTATGACTTGACTAAAGGAAGAATCGTTTTTAGATACAAATAAACACATACCGATTAAACAATGAAGACAAGAGCATCTTTAAAGAAACGCACCCCGGATTGCAAGATTGTGCGTCGCAAGGGTCGCCTTTTCGTAATCAACAAGAAAAATCCTAAGTACAAAATGCGTCAGGGATAAGTTAAAAAACCGTAAAGCAGTAGGATAGTTTTTGATAATTTTCTTACCTTTGCAGGGTTTTTACGAAATCGATTTAATTTTTATTTTTTTATTAAACAATGGCAATAAGAATTGTTGGAGTAGATTTGCCCCAAGAGAAGCGCGGCGAAATCGCATTGACCTATATTTATGGTATAGGTCGAAGTAGTTCAGCAAAGATATTGGACAAGGCAGGTGTGAACCGCGACTTGAAGGTCAGTGAATGGACTGACGACCAAGCAGCCAAGATCCGTGAAATTATCGGCGCTGAATTCAAAGTAGAAGGTGATCTCCGTTCAGAGATCCAGTTGAACATCAAGCGTCTGATGGACATTGGTTGTTATCGTGGAGTCCGTCATCGTAATGGTCTTCCCGTGCGCGGTCAGAGCACAAAGAACAATGCTCGCACCCGTAAAGGTAAGAAGAAGACTGTTGCTAACAAGAAGAAGGCCACAAAGTAATTTGAATCAGTAATTTAAATTTGATTTATCATGGCAAAGAAAACAGTCGCTTCTAAAAAGAGAAACGTAAAGGTTGACGCTATCGGACAGTTGCATGTTCATAGTTCTTTCAATAATATCATTGTGTCTTTGGCAAACAGCGAGGGTCAGATTATCTCTTGGTCATCAGCAGGTAAGATGGGCTTCCGCGGTTCAAAGAAGAATACTCCCTATGCTGCCCAGATGGCAGCCGAGGACTGCGCCAAGGTGGCTTTCGACCTGGGCTTGCGCAAGGTGAAGGCTTATGTCAAGGGTCCCGGCAACGGTCGTGAGTCTGCCATCCGTGCCGTACACGGAGCTGGTATCGAGGTGATAGAGATCGTAGATGTTACACCGTTACCTCACAACGGATGCCGTCCTCCCAAACGTCGTCGTGTATAATCAGGGACAGAAACCAAGTTTTATTTAGATTTTTTATTCATTATGGCAAGATATATTGGACCGAAATCAAGAATTGCACGTCGTTTTGGTGAAGCCATTTTCGGCGCTGACAAAGTTTTGTCCAGGAGAAACTTCCCTCCTGGACAGCATGGCAACAACCGTCGCAGAAAGATGTCTGAGTACGCAGTCATGCTGGCAGAGAAGCAGAAAGCCAAGTACACATACGGTGTTCTTGAGCGCCAGTTCCGTAACATGTTTGAGAAGGCTGCCAAGGCTGAGGGTATCACCGGTGAGGTGCTGCTTCAGAACCTGGAGTGCCGCTTGGACAATGTTGTGTTCCGTCTTGGTATCGCTCCCACCCGTGCAGCAGCCCGCCAGCTGGTAGGCCACAAGCACATCGTGGTGGACGGCAAGGTGGTCAACATCCCCTCATTCGCCGTGAAGCCCGGACAGATTGTAGGCGTTCGCGAGAAGTCTAAGTCACTCGAGGTTATCGAGGCTGCGCTGGCTGGTTTCAACCACAGCAAGTATCCTTGGATCGAGTGGGACCAGAACACCAAGAGCGGCAAGTTGCTGCACAAACCCGAGCGTGCTGACATTCCTGAAAACATCAAGGAGCAGTTAATCGTTGAGTTGTACTCTAAATAATCATTAAGTCAATGGCGATATTAGCATTTCAAAAACCCGACAAAGTCGTAATGTTGGAGGCCAACGACAGATTCGGCAAGTTCGAATTCCGTCCGCTGGAGCCGGGCTTTGGTGTTACCATCGGTAACTCATTGCGCCGCATTCTTCTTTCTTCGCTCGAGGGCTTTGCCATCAACACCATCAGAATCCAGGGTGTTGAGCACGAGTTTTCCTCGGTTCCCGGAGTCAAGGAGGATGTCACCAACATTATCTTGAATCTGAAGCAAGTCAGGTTCAAGCAAGTAGTAGAAGAATTCGAGAACGAAAAAGTCAGTATCACGGTCGAGAATTCTACTGAGTTCAAAGCCGGAGATATCGGCAAGTATCTGACTGGATTTGAAGTGTTAAACCCCGATTTGGTGATTTGTCATTTAGATTCTAAAGCTTCAATGCAGATTGACCTTACAATCAACAAGGGCCGCGGATACGTTACCGCCGATGAAAATCGCGAGTTCTGCACCGACTTGAATGTAATTGCAATCGATTCTATTTACACTCCCATCCGTAACGTCAAGTACAGCGTAGAGCCCTATCGTGTGGAGCAGAAGACCGACTACGACAAGCTTGTGCTGGAGGTGACAACGGACGGTTCCATACACCCGAAGGATGCGCTGAAAGAGGCCGCCAAGATCCTTATCTACCACTTCATGCTGTTCTCTGACGAAAAGATCACCTTGGAGAACAACGATGCCGAGAGCAACCAGGAGTTTGATGAGGAGGTACTGCACATGCGCCAGTTGCTCAAGACACGTCTGGTGGATATGAACCTCAGCGTTCGTGCCCTCAACTGTCTGAAGGCAGCCGATGTGGAGACACTCGGCGACTTGGTACAGTACAACAAGACCGACCTCTTGAAGTTCCGCAACTTCGGTAAGAAATCGCTCACCGAGCTTGATGAT
>CALZXH010000081.1 GCA_945830055.1 uncultured Prevotella sp. | reverse complement strand
CGAGATAGAATAAAAAGGTTATAAATGTGGCCGGTATAAAACATCAAGTCTTATACCGGCCACATTGAATATAATTCAGCTTCTTTGCTGAAGACTGACTATCTTGGACTGACAGTCATGCAAATCCGGGATTGCACACCATCACATCGGTATGATGTTGTCAAGAGTAATCTCGAAGACAAGTACGCTACCACCCTTGATACCGCTATAGTCGCTGCTGCCATAACCTAAGGCTGAGGGGACATACACCTTCCAGTGGTCGCCAAGAGTCATGTTCATCAAGGCTGTACCTACACCAACCACCAGATTATTCACGCCCATCCTCGAGGGTTTCACAAAACGACGGTCGAGCGGCGGATAGTAACTGCGGTCGAATACAGCCCCTTCGGGATAGGAAGTGGTAGGCATCAGCCTGCCGATATAGTGAATATCCACACTGTCGGTATATATCGGTCTGACATCTTTCACCGCCTCATCCACCTTCAGGTCCTCATCCTTGGGCAATACGTTGACAACGATATAATCCTCTGTCGCCCCCTGCGTATCTGCAGGCTTTGTCCAAGCCTTTATCACCCGCCAGTCTGTACGTTCAGGACTGCCGGCAAGCAAGGCATTGACTGAGTCCACGAGATGATTGTAATAATTGGTGTTGCGTTCTACCCAATTCTCATACTCATCCGGGGCTTCAGTGTCCTTACTGCAGGAGGCAAACGTCATGAGCATGCACAACAGTAGCAGATAGCCTGCTTTTCCCAGCAAGGATTCAGTGACAGAGAAACGTTTCATATTCATTGTTTTTGCAATAATGAAGCCAGACTAACCTTGTCGTGCAGCAGAGTAACCAGTTCGCTGATGGGCACACGCTCCTGCTGCATGGTATCGCGGTGGCGCAGTGTCACGCAGTTGTCGTTCAGCGTGTCGTGATCTACAGTGGCGCAGTAAGGTGTTCCGATAGCATCCTGACGGCGATAGCGCTTTCCGATAGAATCCTTCTCGTCGTAACGGCAGTTGAAGTGGAACTTCAGTTGGCTGATAATCTCCTGTGCCTTTTCGGGCAGTCCGTCTTTCTTCACCAAAGGCATCACCGCCAGTTTCACGGGCGCAAGGGCTGCAGGCAGGCGCAATACCACGCGGCTCTCGCCATTCTCCAACTGCTCCTCGGTATAGGCATGGCACATCACAGAGAGGAACATACGGTCAACACCGATACTGGTCTCGATGACATACGGAGTATAGCTCTCGTTGGTCTGCGGGTCGAAGTACTTGATGCTCTTGCCCGAGAACTTCTCATGCTGTGACAAGTCGAAGTTGGTGCGGCTGTGGATACCCTCCACCTCCTTGAAGCCAAAGGGCATGTGGAACTCGATATCGGTGGCAGCATTGGCATAGTGAGCCAGCTTGTCGTGGTCGTGGAAACGGTAGTTGTCTGCGCCGAATCCGAGAGCCTGGTGCCAAGCCATACGGGTCTGCTTCCACTGCTCGAACCACTGGAGTTCTGTGCCCGGCTTCACGAAGTACTGCATCTCCATCTGCTCGAACTCGCGCATACGGAAGATAAACTGACGTGCCACTATCTCGTTGCGGAATGCCTTGCCTATCTGTGCGATACCGAAAGGTATCTTCATTCTGCCCGTCTTCTGCACGTTGAGGTAGTTGACAAAGATGCCCTGTGCCGTTTCAGGACGAAGATACACCTTCATGGATGCATCGGCACTGGCACCCATCTCGGTAGAGAACATCAGGTTGAACTGGCGCACATCGGTCCAGTTCTTTGTTCCGCTGATGGGGTCAACTATCTCCTCATCCAGGATAATCTGCTTCAGCGCTTCAAGGTCGGGACCCTGCATGGCTGCGGCATAGCGCTCGTGCAGTGCGTCGCGCTTGGCTTTTGCCTCCTTCACGCGCTCGCTGGTCTCCATATATTTCTCCTCATCGAAAGAGTCGCCGAAGCGCTTGCGTGCCTTCTCTACCTCTTTCTGGATTTTCTCGTCGTATTTGGCTATCTGGTCTTCTATCAGCACATCGGCGCGATAGCGTTTCTTGGAGTCACGGTTGTCAATAAGCGGGTCATTGAATGCGTCCACATGACCGCTGGCCTTCCAGATGGTGGGGTGCATGAAGATAGCGGAATCGATACCCACGATATTATCATGCAGAAGCACCATGCTCTGCCACCAGTATTGCTTGATATTGTTTTTCAGTTCCACTCCATTCTGCCCGTAGTCATACACAGCTCCCAGGCCATCGTAAATCTCACTGCTGGGGAATACGAATCCATATTCCTTACAGTGCGAAACGATTTTCTTAAATACGTCCTCTTGTGCCATTTTCAAATACTTTATATACTTAATTGCGGATGCCATTCAAGCAGGCATCCACTTTATTATGACTGCAAAGGTAACGCTTTTTTATGATACCGTCGTACAAATGCTGTGAAAAAAGCAAAAATCACTCCTGCACAGGCACTTCAAGTACGAAGCGTGCTCCCTGTCTTGCATAAGTGGTATCGAGTACCAGCGTACCGCCCAGACGGCGGGCGATGGTACGTGCCAGGGTAAGTCCCAGTCCGGCACCGGGTACATAGTCGTCCAGTTTGCAGAAGCGCTCGAAGATACGTTCGGCGTTTTCGGCTGCAATGCCCTTGCCATGGTCGGTCACCGACACCGTAAGCTTGCGGGAGGCGGTATCGAAAGAGGTGAGCACATCTACCGTACTCTTGCCGGCAAACTTCAGCGCATTGTCCACCAAAACATGTACTATACGGCTTACGGGCGACAAAGAGAGATGGAAAACACTCACCGAGGGTTCCTCCACACGGAAGGCGACACGCTCCACTCCCTCAAGGTTCATGCAATCGGCATTGAAGGCAGCACTCAGCTGCAATGCGCTCATAGCCATCGGTGTCTCAAGAGTCTTCCCTGCATCATAGTCAGACAGTTCTATCAGGGTGTTGAGCATCTTGGTGAGATGGACAGTCTGCTCCATGATGACATCACGGAAGGTCTGCTTCTCTTCATCGGAAATCTCCTGCGAACTGTCGGTAAGCAGTTGTACGAAACCGGATATCTGGTTGAGCGGAGTGCGTATCTCGTGACTCATGTTGCGGATAAACGAGTTCTTCATCTCCTGTGCCTGCTCAGTCATCTTACGTGCGTTGTCGAGCATGGCACCCTCTTTCTTCTGAATGCGGTCGCACCATTTGACATACTCGGCAGGAGTAAGTCCGAAACGACGCTCAAACAATCTTCTGAATGCCTTCGCACTGGAGAAGCCTGCCTTTTCCGCCACCTCATCTAATGAGGGGCGTGACGATGATTTGAGCAGTTTCACCGCATGTTGCATCCTACGCTCATTGACGTATTGTTCCAACTGTTTGCCCCGCAGCTCCCCGTTTGCAGAATCTTCCGACTGTGCCATGTTGATGCGTCTCAGCTGGATAAGCTCCTGCTGTTGTTCCATCATCTGTTCGATGGAGCGCACGGTAACCTTGTTGCGACGGCGTATCTTGCGACTATACAGGAACACTGTCACCGCCAGTATCACCAGCAGCAATAACGCAACTGTGCCACCCACTATCATAGCCCTCTGACGTCCCAGTTCCGCAGCCTGCTCCCTAAGTTGCAGTTCTTTCTCTTCGGTTTGGAAGATCGCCGCCTGCTCAGCCACCTGGTCTTTCCTTTCCCTGTACGTCAGCGAGTCGTTCAAAGCAATCTGCCTTTCAGCCACCTCAGCCGCCTCCTTGTACTTGCCCAATCCCTGCAGGGCTTTGCGCTCGTATTTCAGCACACCTTCTACAAAATAATGGCTGAGCGTGTCGTTAGACTGTTCGATATACCTTTTCTCTGGCATCACACACAGCAGAGCCTCCTTATAGCGATGGGTCTGAATCAGGTAGGGTGCCATTTGGATCACATTGGAATGCCGGGAAGAGTCCATGATGGAGAATGCCTTCTGGTAATACTCCTCTGCACGTGCCTGATAACCGGAGGAATAGAACACACGGGCTGCCAGTCCGCAGAGTTCTATCTCGCGCTGCTTCACCAGACTGAGTATGGTATTGTCCGACTTCTGCATGCTGTCGAGTGTGGCGGCAGCTTTCGGAATCAATGCCATTGCCTCCTTCGACCTGCCTAATTTGTCGGTCATCAGGTCTATCTTGATAAACATGCAGTACAGCATCTCCTGGGCATCATCAAAGTTGGCGCCTCTTTTTTTCATACATTCTTCATAGAGGGCGATACTTTGGTCCAGATACTTTATACAATCCTCCCGCAAGCCCATGCCTTGATAGACCAGAGCCACACTCTGCAGGAAACCCGCCTGCATCGACTTGGCGTCACGGCTCATCGCAAGTTCAAGCCCCTTGCGCGCCCCATACAAGGCATCGGAATACAGGCCCGAAGCCAGAGAGGCGGCACAATACAGATTGAGCACATTCATAATCTGGCTGGTATCTTGAGAGGTCAACGCACTCTCATAACTCTTCTTGGCATAGCCGGCTGCGATATTGAAACGCTGGAACGCATTGAAATATACCAACGAGCGCAGCTGGTTGACATCAGTAGGAGGGAGCAGATTTCTTTGTTCTGCAGTGTCCACCAATGCCAATGCCTTGTAAGGAGAATCTACATGTATCAGATATATATATTCATACGTGTAGATGGAATCTGCAGCGGAAACAACATTCGTTTCCGAACGCCTTTCGCCTCCACATGCCATTACACAAGCCGCCACAATCAAGAGCGATATAAGCGGCAAACTATGCAAGGATCTCATCTTTAGAACTTTTTTACGAATGAATGGTTATGGGAATTATGGATATCATCTTCTGTTTGTGCTGCAAATATACACAATAATTCTTGATACAACTACTTTTTGGCAAAAAAACATTTGGCGGTTTCCTTTGCCATCCTGCTTCAAAATGGTCGCATCTGCCCTGTAGAAGCGGTTTTTAGGGCATATTCGTTTGGCTGTTGAAGAAAATTGAGTAAATTTGCAGCAAACGACACATCTATTACCTATGAGCGACGATACAATCAAAGAAGATCTTCAGGAGGAAGAGGTTCACTCCGACTACACACCGGCTGACCGGTTTGACGCCTCGGTAGTGCACCACCTCAGCGGCATGTACCAGAACTGGTTTCTCGACTATGCCTCGTATGTGATACTGGAGCGCGCAGTGCCCCATATCGACGACGGCCTGAAACCCGTGCAGCGCCGCATACTTCACTCCATGAAGCGCATGGACGACGGCAGATACAACAAGGTGGCCAACATTGTGGGACATACCATGCAGTTCCACCCCCACGGCGATGCCTCTATCGGCGATGCCCTGGTGCAGATAGGACAAAAGGAACTGCTGGTCGATACTCAGGGTAACTGGGGGAATATACTCACCGGCGACCGTGCCGCCGCTCCCCGATACATAGAGGCACGCCTCTCCAAGTTTGCATTGGACACTGTATTCAATGCCAAGACTACGGAGTGGAAACTGTCTTATGACGGAAGGAACAAGGAGCCCATCACCCTGCCCGTGAAGTTTCCGCTACTGCTCACCCAGGGAGCTGAAGGTATCGCGGTGGGACTGTCGTCAAAGATTCTGCCCCATAACTTCTGTGAAGTATGCCAGGCTGCCATCAGCTATCTGCACGGCGAGCCCTTTACCCTCTATCCCGACTTCCCTACCGGCGGTAGCATTGATGTGTCGAAATACAACGACGGACAGCGAGGAGGTGTCATAAAGGTGAGGGCGAAGATAGAAAAACGCGACAACAAGACTCTCGCCATCACGGAAATACCCTACGGAAAGACTACATCCACGCTCATCGACTCCATACTGAAAGCCATCGAGAAAGGCAAGATAAAGGTGCGCAAGGTGGATGACAATACAGCTGCCGAAGTGGAGATACTGGTGCATCTGGCTCCGGGAGTATCGAGCGACAAGACACTGGACGCCCTTTACGCCTTCTCTGACTGCGAGATAAACATATCGCCCAACTGCTGCGTGATAGACGACAACAAGCCCCACTTCCTGACGGTGAGCGACGTGCTGAGACACGCAACCGACCGCACCAAACAGCTCATCAAACAGGAACTGGAGATAAGGCGCGGCGAACTGCTGGAACAACTGCATTTTGCCTCGCTCGAAAAGATATTCATCGAAGAGCGCATCTACAAGGACCGCAAGTTCGAGCAGGCACCCAACGTGGATGCCGTGTGCGAGCATATCGATGAGCGGCTCACCCCCTTCTATCCCCAGCTGGTACGCGAGGTAACCAAGGAAGATATCCTGCGGCTTCTGGAAATCAAGATGCAGCGCATTCTGAAGTTCAACAAGGACAAGGCGGATGAACTGATGGCACGGCTGCAAGAAGAGATAGACAGCATAGAACGCGACCTGAACAACCTGGTAGAAGTGACCGCCAGATGGTTCCAGTCGCTGATAGACAAATACGGCAAGGCTTTCCCACGCAAGACGGAGATAAGGAACTTCGACACCATTGCCGCCACCACCGTGGTGGAAGCCAACGAGAAACTGTACATCAACCGCAACGACGGTTTTGTGGGCACCGGACTGAAGAAAGACGAGTTTGTATGCAACTGCTCCGACATCGACGATATCATTATCTTCTACAAAGACGGCAACTGCAAGATAGTGAAGGTGGCTGACAAGATATTTGTAGGCAAGAACATCCTGCACGTGCAGGTGTTCAAGCGCAACGACAAGCGTACCGTTTACAACATGGTATATCGCAGCGGAAAGAAGGGACCCTACTATATCAAGCGCTTCTGCATCTCGTCCATCACCCGCGACAGACTGTATAACCTGACCAAAGGGGTGCCGGGCTCCAAAGTGATGTATTTCACCGCCAACCCCAACGGAGAGGCTGAGGTTATCAAAGCCACCCTGGAACCCACTGCCACAGTGATGCGCCGCAAATCAAGCATCTTCCTTGAAAAAGACTTCTCTGAAGTGCCCATCCGAGGGCGCGACTCTCAAGGCTCGCTGTTTACCAAGAAAGAGGTGAACCGCATAGGACTGAAGAGTCACGGACACTCTACCTTAGGCGGCAGAATGGTGTGGTTTGACCCCGATGTCAACAGACTGAACTACGACGAGCATGGCACCCTGCTGGGCGAATTCAACGACGGCGACCTGATACTGGTGGTATTGCAGGACGGATCGTTCTACACCACCAACTTCGACGTGAACAACCACTACGAAGACAACATACTGCGCATAGAGAAATTCAACCCGTCCAAGGTATGGACCTCCGTCATCCATGACTACGACAACGGCGGCTACCCCTTCATCAAACGCTTCTGCATGGAGAGTTCCAAGAAGAAACTGAGTATCATGGGCGAGAACAAGCGCAACCAACTGGCTCTGCTTACCGACACTGCCTACCCCATGCTGCAGATTACCTTTGGCGGAAACGATGCCAAACACGAACCCATGCAGGTGGATGTAGATGAGTTCTGCGTACTGAGAAGCTACAAGACGCGAGGCAGACGACTGACCGTACTACAGGTGGAAGCCATCGAAGAGTTGGAACCCAAGTTCGTGCCTGAACCTGCGGAGCAAGAAGACAACGGGAACGAAGAGGGAAAGGCTGACGCAACACCGGAAAATCTGGATCCGGATGCTGGCAAGTCGGAACAACAGATTATTGACGAGATGACAGGACAACTCAACCTGTTTGACTAATCCCCCCTCACTCCCATGTATCTCATCCCCCTGCTATCCATCGCCCTGTGCTTGCTTCTCTGCATCCCGCTGAATGTGGAAGCACAGACTGCCGACAGTGTGTCCCTGCCCTATAAAGAGACCACCTACATGGTGGGACTGGGCCCCACCAAAGTGCTCGACACCTACCTCTCGGCAGAGCATTTCAGCGGCACGGGTTTCAGTTTCCTTTCAGGTACGGCACGCCACCGCACCCACCGCCAATGGTACACCCTGCTGCAGCACCAGGCATCTGTAGCCACCACCCACGACCGCAGTCACGATATCAAGATGCTGGAAGCCTGCTACCGCTTTACGGCGGCACGCCTCAGAAAATGGCAGCCGTGGCAGACTCCCCTTATCCTGGAAGCCGGAGGAGCCATAGGAGCCGACATCGGGGCACTATACAACACTTTAGGAGGCAACAATCCCGGACAGGCACGATTAGGACTGCATCTCATGCCTGTAGTGGCTGCCGGATGGCACACGCTCATAGCCGGTCGCAAGGCAGGCATACGGGCGGAAGCCGAATTACCATTGGCAGGGGTGATGTTCAGTCCCAACTACGGGCAGTCGTACTACGAGATTTTCTCACGGGGCGACAACGACCATAATATAGTGCCCACCACCTTTGTCAGCGCTCCCAACTTCCGCCTGCAACTGATGCTCAACTACCAGGTTGCCAAACGCTATGCCTTGCAGATAGGCTATTTGGGCGACTTCCGGCAAGCCTCTGTCAACCAATTGAAACAGCACATCTACTCACACCGGTGTATGGTGGGTGTCATTATCTCACCCAAATAATCACTCTATCCGCTATGCGCATCTCCACACTTCTCCCCCGCTTCATGCTTTTCCTATGTTCCATGCTCTGCATATCCTGTATTGACGAAGAGGAAATGCCCGACACGCCTAAAGGCAATTTTGACGCCTTGTGGAAGATACTCGACGAGCATTATTGCTTTTTCGACTACAAGAAGGAAGTATATGGGCTCGACTGGAACGAGGTATATGCCACATACGCCCCGCGAATCAACGACAAGATGAACAGCACCCAACTGTTTGAGGTGTGCGGCGACATGCTGTCACAACTGCGCGACGGGCATGTCAACCTGTCCACCTCCTACGATTTCGCACGCTATTGGAGTTGGTATGAAGACTATCCGGCCAACTTCAGCGAACTTCTCTGGAGGCAATACATGGGTACCGACTACAAGATAGCCTCATCGCTGAAATACAAGGTGCTGCCCAACAACGTGGGTTATATCTACTATGAGAGTTTCAACAACAGTTTCGGAGAGGGCAATCTGGACGAGGTACTCGCCGCCTTCATGCTGTGCCGGGGACTGATTATCGACGTGCGCGACAACAGCGGAGGCATGCTCACCAATGCGGAAAAACTGGCGGCCCGCTTTGTCAACGAGCCTACACTGGTGGGCTATATGCAGCACAAGACGGGCAAAGGCCATCAGGACTTCTCCGACATGGAGGAACAATGGCTGCAACCTTCTGAGAACTTGCGCTGGCACAAGCGTGTATGTGTACTTACCAACCGCAAGGTTTACAGTGCCGCCAATGAGTTTGTGAAATACATGAAAGCATTGCCGCAGACCATCATCGTGGGCGACCATACCGGTGGCGGTGCCGGCATGCCCTTTTGCAATTCCCTGCCCAACGGCTGGGCGGTACGCTTCTCAGCCTGCCCTATGTACGACAAAGACAAGAACAGCACCGAGTTTGGCATCGCCCCTCATTATAAGGTGGATATCACTGAAGAAGACTACCTTAAAAACAATGATGCCATCCTGGAATTTGCCGCAAAATTATTTGAGAATTGAAAAAATATCGCTACCTTTGCAACCGCTTATGCGCTTGTGGCGAAATTGGTAGACGCGCCAGACTTAGGATCTGGTGATTTCGGTCGTGTA
>CALZXH010000080.1 GCA_945830055.1 uncultured Prevotella sp. | reverse complement strand
TTCTTTATTTCAGAAGCGAAACCCGGAGCAACAGACTCCGGGTTTTTGCGTTTTATGTACCATGGAAACAGGTGTATCTTCCAATCGACTGATAAGACGTTGCTTCCAACTAATTGAAATAATGCGAGTACAGCATAGAACAATTACGAAATTGTTATTTTTCCGTGCATTTTTCTTAGAAATGTTTTGTTTTTTACCGGAAATTGTATAACTTTGCACAAAATACATGACAAATGAATACATTTGCGTTGCTATACATCGAAAATCTGATTATCCGACTGCATGATGTTGACGGAAGTGAAGGGGTGTGTATGTAACTGAATGGATAATACCATATAGGACCTTTCTCACTTCCTTTGTGAGGGAGGTCTTTTTTTGGTTATGAAGTGCCGAGGAAAGAAGAGAAGAAAATTCTTGCATCAAGTAGAATAATATAAAACAACAATGATATGAGTGACAAGTTATTTATTTTTGATACTACTTTAAGAGATGGCGAGCAGGTGCCTGGTTGCCAGTTGAATACGGTAGAGAAGATCCAGGTGGCAAAACAGCTTGAACAGTTGGGGGTGGATGTGATTGAGGCAGGATTTCCAATCTCCAGTCCCGGTGACTTCAATTCTGTGATAGAGATAAGCAAGGCGGTGACCTGGCCATCCATCTGCGCATTGACAAGGGCAGTGGAAAAAGACATTGATGTGGCTGCCGAGTCATTGCAGTATGCCAAGCGCAAGCGCATACATACTGGTATAGGTACCAGTGACTCGCATATCAAATACAAGTTCAACAGCAATCGTGAGGAAATCATCGAAAGGGCAGTAGCTGCCGTGAAGTATGCCAAACGATATGTGGAGGATATAGAGTTCTATGCCGAGGATGCCGGAAGAACAGACAACGAGTATCTTGCAAGAGTAGTGGAGGCAGTTATCAAGGCAGGAGCCACTGTGGTAAACATACCCGATACAACCGGCTATTGCCTCCCTGCGGACTACGGGGCAAAGATAAAGTACCTGATGGACCATGTGGACAATATCGACAAGGCTATCATCTCTACCCATTGCCACAATGACCTGGGAATGGCAACCGCAAACACGTTGTCAGGTGTATTGAACGGCGCACGCCAGGTAGAGGTGACCATCAATGGTATTGGAGAGCGTGCCGGAAACACCTCGCTGGAAGAGGTGGCGATGATATTGAAATGCCATAAATACCTGAATGTGGATACCAATATCAATACCACCAAGATTTATCCTACCAGCAGGATGATTTCCAGTTTGATGAACATGCCGGTACAGCCCAACAAGGCGATTGTAGGCCGTAACGCATTTGCCCATTCAAGCGGTATCCATCAGGATGGTGTGCTGAAGAATGTGGAGACTTACGAGATTATGAACCCGAAGGACGTGGGACTCGATGAGAATTCTATCGTACTTACCGCCCGCTCGGGCAGGGCTGCGCTGAAATACCGTCTGGGTGTATTGGGCGTGAATGTGGCGAGCGAGGAAGTGGTGGACAAGATCTATCAGAAGTTCCTGAAACTGGCTGACCAGAAGAAAGAGGTGAACGATGACGACATACTGATGCTGGCTGGTGCCGATACGGCTGATGTACATGCCGTGAAGCTTGATTTCCTGCAGGTTACCACCGGTAAGGGCGTGAAGAGCGTGGCAAGTATCGGACTTGACATTTCCGGACAGAAGTTTGAGGAGGCATCATCGGGCAATGGTCCTGTGGATGCTGCCATCAGTGCGCTGAAAAAGATTATCCAGAAGCAGATGACACTGAAAGAGTTTACCATCCAGGCCATCAGCAAAGGCTCTGACGATATTGGAAAAGTACACATGCAAGTGGAATACAACGGGAATGTGTATTATGGTTTCGGAGCCAATACAGACATCGTAACAGCTTCTGTAGAAGCATATATAGACTGTATCAACAAGTTTAGAAAATAAGAATTGAAGAATCATTATGAATACATTATTTGACAAGATTTGGGACAAACACGTAGTACAGATTGTGACCGACGGTCCTACACAGTTATACATTGACCGCCTTTATTGTCATGAGGTGACCTCTCCGCAAGCCTTTGACGGCATGAGAAACAGAGGACTGAAATGCCTGCGGCCGCAACAGATATTCTGCATGCCCGACCACAATACCCCTACTCATGATCAGGACAAGCCCATTGAGGATCCCGTTTCAAAGAAACAGGTTGATACATTGGCAAAGAACGCAGCAGAATTCGGGTTGACTCATTATGGCATGATGTCGAAGGATAACGGTATTATCCATGTGGTAGGTCCCGAAAAAGGATTGTCTCTTCCCGGTATGACCATTGTATGCGGCGATTCCCATACCTCCACACATGGTGCTGTGGGTGCCGTGGCTTTTGGTATCGGTACCAGTGAGGTGGAGATGGTCATGGCTTCGCAGTGTATCTTGCAGCAGAAACCCAAGTCGATGAGGATAAGTATTCAAGGCAAACTGCAGCCGGGAGTTACAGCCAAGGACGTGGCGCTGTATCTGATGGCGCAGCTCACCACATCGGGAGGTACAGGCTATTTTATCGAGTATGCCGGTGAAGTGGTCAAGGACATGTCGATGGAGGGCAGGCTGACACTGTGCAACCTGTCTATCGAGATGGGCGCACGCGGTGGTTTTGTGGCACCCGACGAGACTACCTTTGAATATCTGAAAGGCAGGGAATATGCTCCCAAGGGAGAGGAGTGGGACAAGGCTGTCGCCTATTGGAAAACCTTGAAGAGCGGCGACGATGCCGTGTTTGACAAGGAGCTGGTCTTTGATGCCAAAGATATTGAACCCCGAGTAACCTATGGCACTAATCCGGGAATGGGTATAGGCATCACAGAATCCATCCCAACCCTTGATTCGGTGGATGAAGCAGGAAAAGCATCTTTCTTGAAATCACTTGACTATATGGGATTTGCACCTGGTGAGAAGCTTCTCGGCCATCCTATCGACTATGTGTTCTTGGGTGCTTGCACCAACGGACGTATAGAGGATTTCAGAGCTTTTGCGTCTGTGGTGAAGGGAAAGAAAAAGGCCGATAATGTGGTGGCATGGCTCGTACCGGGCTCTTGGGCGGTTGACAAGCAGATCAGGGAAGAGGGCATCGACACCGTGCTCAAGGAAGCCGGGTTTGAAATACGCCAGCCCGGTTGCTCGGCATGTCTGGCAATGAACGATGACAAGATTCCAGCAGGAAAATATTCCGTTTCTACCAGCAACAGAAACTTTGAGGGCAGACAGGGACCCGGAGCCCGCACCATCCTTGCATCGCCATTGGTAGCGGCGGCGGCAGCTGTGACAGGAGTCATTACCGACCCGCGCACATTATCATAAGTCCCAAAGTTTTGTGAACAATCAAAAGACAAGAACAATGAAACAGAAATTTGACATCATAACAAGCACTTGCGTTCCACTTCCGTTGGAGAATGTAGATACCGACCAGATCATTCCCGCACGCTTTCTGAAAGCTACAGACAAAAAAGGTTTCGGTGAAAACCTGTTCAGAGACTGGAGATATAACAAGGACGGGTCGCTGAAAGAAGACTTTGTGCTCAACAATCCGAATTATGGCGGCTGTATCCTTGTGGCAGGCAAGAACTTCGGTTCAGGTTCCAGCAGGGAGCATGCGGCATGGGCGATTGCAGGCTATGGATTCAGGGTGGTTATCAGCAGTTTCTTTGCCGATATACACAAGAACAATGAGCTGAACAATTTCGTGTTGCCTGTAGTGGTGAGTGAGACTTTCCTTGCAGAACTGTTCGAGAGCATTGAGAAAGACCCGAAAACCGAGGTGGAGGTGGACCTGCCCAACCAGAAGGTCACCAACAAGGCTACCGGAAGTTCTGAAACCTTTGATATCAACGGTTACAAGAAACATTGCCTCATGAATGGACTTGATGACATTGATTATTTGCTTCAGAACAAGGACAAGATAGAAGCATGGGAACAGCAGAACAAATAAACCGCCCTTCCTATCATCGTACACTCCCTTTCATCGAGATAATGGATTGTACTTTGCGCGACGGAGAACAGACAAGCGGTGTCTCATTCCTGCCACACGAAAAACTGATGATAGCACGCAAGCTGCTGAAGGATGTGAATGTGGACAGGATAGAGGTGGCTTCGGCGCGTGTCTCGGAAGGAGAGAAGGATGCGGTGAAAATGATATGCCGCTATGCCCGGCAAATAGGTAAACTGGATAGGGTAGAGGTACTGGGATTCGTGGACGGAAATGCGTCCATTGACTGGATCAGCGATTGCGGTGGACAGGTGATCAATCTGTTGGCAAAGGGATCTGAAAAGCACTGTCTGCATCAGTTGAAGAAAACACCGGAAGAGCATATCTCTGACATCAAGTCTTCTATAGACTATGCCAAACAGAAAGGAATCACCGTCAATCTCTATCTGGAGGACTGGAGCGGTGGCATGAAGGATAGTCCGGAATATGTGTACCTGCTGATTGATGCTTTGAAGGATACCGGCATACGGAGATTCATGCTTCCTGATACACTGGGAGTGCTCAATCCTTTGCAGGTGATAGAGTTTTTCCGTAAGATGCGGAAACGCTATCCCCAGCTGCATTTTGACTTCCATGCCCATAACGATTACGATCTGGCTGTAAGCAATTCGCTGGCTGCCGTATTATGTGGTGCCAAGGGTCTGCATGTCACCGTGAACGGTTTGGGAGAGCGCTGCGGCAATGCACCGATTTCCAGTGTCCAGGTGATATTGAAGGATCAGTTTGAAGCAAAGACCAATATTCAGGAAGACCAGTTGAACGCCATCAGCAAGATGGTGGAGGGATATGCAGGTATCAGTGTCGCACCTAACCAGCCTATTGTGGGTGACAATGTGTTTACCCAGGTGGCAGGGGTGCATGCAGATGGCGATTCGAAGAACAATCTGTATTGCAACGCATTGGTGCCCGAACGTTTCGGACGTAAGCGTGAATATGCGCTTGGCAAGAACAGCGGAAAAGCGAATATAGCACGCAATCTCGAAGAGCTGGGGCTGGAATTGACTGCCGAGCAAACCCGACTGGTGACCAAACGGATTACCGAACTTGGCGACAGGAAAGAGATTGTGACCCAGGAGGACCTTCCTTTCATCGTGAGTGACGTGCTGAAGCATAACGTGCCTGAGGAAAGGGTGAAACTGGTGAGTTATATGGTGTCGCTGGCGTATGGCTTGAAACCTATTGCAAGCGTCAAGGTAAGTATCGACGGAAAACAGTACGAGGCCGACTCTACCGGTGACGGACAATACGATGCCTTTGTGAAGGCACTGCGGAAGATATACAAGGAAAACCTGAACCGCACATTCCCTCTGCTGGATAATTATGCAGTGAGCATTCCGCCCGGAGGACGTACAGATGCCTTGGTGCAGACTGTCATTACATGGAGGAATGAAGACCGCATTATCAGAACCAGAGGATTGGATGCTGACCAGACTGAAGCTGCTATCAAAGCTACCTTCAAGATGCTGAATATCATAGAAGAACAGTAAAGTAAAACCCATGACGTGGTATATTTTTGTGCCATGCCGATAAAATAACAGATATATGAAATTAAAGATTGCAGTTCTTCCGGGAGATGGTATCGGACCGGAGATTATGGAGCAGGGCGTTGCTGTGATGAATGCCGTTGCTGCCAAGTTTAACCATGAAGTGACCTACGAGGAGGCATTGTGCGGTGCCCATGCCATTGATGAGGTGGGTGACCCCTTCCCGGAAGAGACCTACCGGATTTGCAAGGAAGCGGATGCCGTGCTGTTTGCAGCTGTGGGCGATCCCAAATTTGACAATAATCCTACAGCAACGGTGCGTCCGGAACAAGGACTGCTGGCGATGAGGAAAAAGTTAGGACTTTTTGCCAATATCCGTCCTGTACAAACCTTCAAATGCTTGGTACACAAGTCCCCGTTGAAATCAGAACTGGTGGATGGTGCAGACTTCGTGTGCATCCGTGAATTGACCGGAGGAATGTATTTTGGAGAAAAATACCAGGATAATGACAAGGCTTACGACACCAATTATTACACTCGTCCGGAAGTGGAGCGTATCTTGAAGGTAGGTTTTGAGTATGCCCGTAAAAGGAACCATCACCTTACCGTGGTGGATAAGGCCAATGTGCTGGCATCCAGTCGCTTGTGGAGACAGATTGCCAAAGAGATGGAACCCCAGTATCCCGATGTGAACGTGGATTACATGTTTGTGGACAATGCCTCCATGCGCATGATTGCCGAACCCAAGTTCTTTGATGTGATGGTGACGGAAAACACGTTTGGCGATATTCTCACAGACGAAGGCAGCTGTATTTCCGGTTCGATGGGATTGCTTCCCTCTGCATCTACAGGCGAGAGCACTCCTGTATTTGAACCTGTACATGGCTCATGGCCGCAGGCAAAGGGACAGAACATTGCCAATCCCTTGGCACAGATTCTCTCGGTAGCCATGCTCTTCGAATACTTTGACCTGAAAGAAGAGGGTGCCTTGATACGAAAGGCTGTAGATGCTTCGCTCGATGCCAATGTCCGTACTCCTGAGATACAGGTAGAGGGAGGCGCTCAGTTTGGCACCAAGGAGGTAGGTGCTTGGATTGTAGATTATATCAACAAGCAGTAAATGCAGTCCAAACGAATTGTAATAATCATTATTGCGTTAACATGCAGTTGGCAGGTGCTTATGTCACAGCCAACTGCATTGTTGCGTGATTCCCTTCAAACATTAAGGAATCAGATTGCTACCTGTCCGTATTCTACCGAGTTGCATCTGAAAAAAGCTGCCGTCAACCTGCAGTTAGGACAGTTTGACTATGCTTTGGAAGAGTATAATCTAGTGTTGCAGCATGAACCGGGCAATCTGTCTGCCTTGTTTTTCAGAGCGTATGTCCATAAGGAAAAGCGGCGTTATGACTTGGCTTACAGCGACTATGAGGCTATCTTGAAGCGCTTCCCCTTTCACTTGGAAGCGTTGTTGTGCCAATCGCAGGTATGCGTGCTGAGCGAAAAGACGAGTGAGGCAGCCGATATACTCAACTCCTTGGTTTCCATGTATCCTGACAGTGCCAACGTGTATGTAGCCCGTGCCGGCTTTGGGGAAAAGATGAACCAGCTGGATGCGGCACTGTACGACTGGGAGTGTGCCATCAACCTTCATCCAGACAATCATGACTACCGCATCTCCAAGGTACGTTTGCTTTTATTGATGAACAGGAAAAAGCAGGCACGGGAGGCGCTGAAGCAAATGGAGCAAATGGGGGTGCCCCACGCTTTGCTCAGAGAATGGTATCAGAAAGCGGAATGATACCCTTTTTACACACTTCCATAGCTTCTTTGTCGGGACGACAGTTCAGTTGATATACAGGTGTGTTTTTGATAATCTGCGAGAGAATTGCATACAGGTTGTTTTGTATCACCTTGTCCCATACCATGGATGAAGACGATTGTATCAGCATGACCAATGCTTGCAAAACACTCATTTTCTCAATACTGTTGTGCGGTGCCCTGTTGATAAGGGTAAGTGCTCCCAAAGGGTATCTCACATTCCTGTAACAGGGCGTTTTTCCACTCCAAGGAGAACCGTATATCCATACTTGGTTGCCGATGATTTTGACGATGGGGTTGTCATCGTTTACAAGGCTTACTCCCTCCTGATATTTCATCCATAGTGCGCTGTGAGTACTTTTTCCTGTACCGCTCTTTGCCAAAAAAGGATAACCCTTGCCTTGGTATGAGATGCACGAGGCATGAATCATAAGGGTGTTCCTGAAGCTTGCTGCAAAAGCGAAAACCAGCATGAGCGCATTGTTAAGGCCAAAATGGCGCATGGCAGAACTTCCGTAAACAGCACACTGGCACATGCTGAAATCCGGATTGGTTTGCAGCAAACAGCACAATTTGCCTTCAAGGTTCTTGATATGGAATTGCTGTCCGCCTCCTTGACGCACCTGTACCAGAGTCAGTCCGTTGCCCGTGTCAAAGTCTTTCACTATAGTAGTATCAGGGTCTTCCTGCAGTGACTTTTCTACTTGAAGCGTAAATAACAGTTTCTCATCTTCTGCCACTTGCTCTTCCTTTATTCTAAAAGGCTTGAACGAGGGGAGAAGCTCTTCTTCCTTTTTGTCAGATATGATGCAGACTGCTTCGTCTGCTATGCGGTAGAACCGGGGGTTATTCATCCTCAGAATATTCTACAGGTTTGAATGAAAAATCGCTGTTGTCGATATACCTTATGTCAAATTTGTCTTTTGTCTTGATGGTATATTGCCTTTTCATCTTCATCAGTTTCTTTTCCACCTTTTTTTTCTTCCTGTCATACAGTACGATGCAGGTGCGTGCTTTCGACCCGCTTCTGTCGGTTAAGTACGACTTTAACTGAGCTGCGTATTCTTCTCTTGACAATATGAACTTTGTCTTGGTATCATACCATACGCTGTCCATTTCCTGGACGTTGGTGAAATAGACCGTTGAATCTTTGAAAGACGCGGAGAAACCGAATATGTACATCTTCGGAGCCTGTTTTTTCTTTGCACTCGCGGTATATGGCATGGCAGCCAATACATACACCATGGCTGTCATCAATGAATATAATGCGATTTTTCTCATTTTTATGGTCTTCATATTCTCTCTGTTGCAAATAAGTATAATGTGTCTCTGTTATAATCTGTTGTGTGCTGTGTGCCTCATCCTAAATAGGTTTTCAGAATCTCGTTGTAGGTATTGCTCCTCAGTCGTCTGATGGCCTTTTCCTTTATCTGTCTCACACGTTCCCTCGTCAGACCGTATTTGGAACCTATTTCATCAAGCGTCATTTCAGGCATTCCGATACCGTAGAAAGCTTCGATGACACTTTTCTCCCGCTCGCTCAGTCCGTTGAGTGCCGAATGTATCTCCTCTTTGAGCGACTCTTTCAGCAGCTGGTAGTCTGCCATGGGGGAGTCGTCGTTTACCATGGTGTCGAGCATGTTTCCTTCCTCGCCCTCATAAATGGGGGCATCCATGGAGATATGCTTGTTTTGCACCTTCAAGGCATCATCTATCTTGTCTTCAGGCAAGTCAATCCTTTCCGATATCTCATCCACAGAAGGCCGCCTTTCGTTCTCTTGCTCAAATTTGCTGAGAACTCGGTTTATTTTCGCTACTGACCCTACCTGGTTCAGTGGGAGCCTTACTATCCTGCTTTGTTCTGCGATGGCCTGAAGGATGCTTTGTCTGATCCACCATACGGCGTATGAAATGAATTTGAATCCTCTTGTCTCGTCAAACCTCTCTGCAGCCTTGATGAGTCCCATGTTGCCCTCATTGATCAGGTCGGCAAGACCCAGTCCCTGGTTTTGGTACTGTTTGGCCACTGACACCACAAATCTCAGATTGGCTTTGGTCAGTCTTTCCAATGCCTTCTGGTCACCTTTCTTAATCTTTTGTGCCAGCTCTACCTCTTCTTCTACAGTAATCATGTCTTCTTTTCCGATTTCCTGCAGATATTTTTCCAGTGCGGCACTTTCGCGGTTGGTGATGGATTTGGTGATTTTCAGTTGTCTCATGATGGGCTCGGCTTATACATTGAATGGGGCAAAGTTAATCATTTTATATGTAAATCAGCCACGCTCTTATGTTTTTCTAAGCAAAAAGAATATAATTGTAGTAATTATTTGAAACCGGGTGTGAAGTATAAGTGGTAAATATAGTCTATAGAATATGAATT
>CALZXH010000079.1 GCA_945830055.1 uncultured Prevotella sp. | reverse complement strand
TAAAGACAGTTTCGTACCTTTGTTGTAAAAAGGTAGAATCGGTCTGTCGAAGAGGTAAACCAAGGATTTTTCCAGTCTGAAGACTAAGATCCGTTTCGGACCTCATCGACATAGTTGCAAAGACCAGATAGAAAGTTATCGGCTCTTAGCCTTGTTAGAGTGTTAGTCCATACAACTATTGACCAATTCTACACAATAAAACTCGTACAAAGTTATGAAAAATTTATTTATCGGAGTTGATTTTTCGAAAGAAAAAGTTGATGTGGCTATCATTTTTGCAGATGGACTGACAGAAACAGCTGCACGAGTGTTCAACGAGTTCAAGACAACAGTGTCTGGCTACAAGCAACTGGTCAAGTGGGTGGAGCAGAATTCATACGGAATCGACTCTTCACTTTGGCTCTTCTGCGGCGAGAATACGGGTGACTACAGCAAGGGACTGTGCAACTTTCTCTATGGTAAAGGCTACGACATGTGGCTTGAGAATGCCAAGAGCATCAAGGACGCATCAGGTCTCAGACGATTGAAATCAGATCGTGCTGACGCCTCAATGATTGCCGAATACGCTATGAGAAATTACGATAAAGCCGTTATGTACGAGCCACTTAGCGAGTCACTTGCACAACTGCGCGAACTGTTTCTATATCGTCAAATGGTGGTACGCCATAGATGCAGCTTTCAGGTGCGTAGAGGCGAGAAGAGACTCACCATGGAGAAATCGCCTATCAAGACGATGATCTCGCAGAGCGGAAGGCATATCGTGTCTGAGTTCAACAAGGAAGTAGAGAAGATAGACAAGCGAATCGCCGAACTCATCAAGTCGGACGAAGAGCTCACCGAGGTGTTTACCATCGTGACCTCGGTGCCTGGCATAGGAACGCAGAACGCCGTATGCCTGATGGTATACACCGACAACTTCCGTCGTTTCAACTACGATTCAAGGAAGATTGCCTGCTACTACGGCATAGCCCCATTCGGTAAGGATTCGGGCACTAGTGTGCATTCTGATCCTCATGTGCACTACATGGCGAACCGCCAGATTAAGGCAATGCTGACGCAGGCAGCACTGGCTGCCGTGAACTTCAATCCCATTATGGCGAGGTACTACATGCGTCTCGTGGAACGCGGAAAGAAGAAGCAGGTTGCACTGAACAATGTCAAGAACAAACTTGTGCATTTGATCACTGCAATGGTCAGAAACCGGCACCTTTTCTCACCTGAATATAAAATATCAGCATAAATTAAAAATAATGGTCAAAAAATTTGGATTTTAACATAGAAAGCGATTTGGGATAATCAGAATAACCATACTGACCAACATACAATAGCCCACTGCCAATAGATTGTAAACAGTTGCTACAATAAGAAACGGATTCCGGATTGTACCAAAAAATCGGCAATCCGAAATCCGTAATTCAAATAATCGTGATATCATGCTACCATTCGGGAGGTTTATGATTATCCCCCACCGAATGGTATGTGCCATCAATAGAACTTGAAGTAGTTCTTGGCGTTGTTGTAAGAGATATCCTCTACCATGCGGCTGAGCACCTCCTGGTCGTTGGGCAGCAAGCCTTTCTCCACGTCATTTCCGAGGATATTGCAAAGCAAGCGACGGAAATATTCATGACGAGGATAACTCAAGAACGAGCGGGAGTCGGTGAGCATACCCACGAAGCGGCTCAGCAAGCCAAGCACAGAGAGAGCGTTCATCTGACGGGTCATGCCATCCAACTGGTCGTTGAACCACCAACCGGAACCGAACTGGATCTTGCCGGGACAACCACCCTGGAAGTTGCCGAGCATGGTGGCGATCACCTCGTTGGCACAAGGATTGAGGGTGTAGAGGATGGTGCGGGTGAGCTTGCCTTCCATATTGAGTTTGTTCAGGAACTTGCTCATGGCCTTGGCTGTAGTGAACTCGCCGATGGAGTCGAAACCTGTATCGGGACCCAGTTGGTTATACATCAAGGTGTTGTTGTCACGGATGGCACCATAGTGGAACTGCTGTGTCCAGTCAGCCTCAGCGTCCATCTCTGCCATACGGGTAAGGAAGCAGTTCTTGTACTGGCGAACCTCAAAGTCAGACAACTGCTGTCCGCTCATTGCCTTAGCAAAGATGGTCTCTATCTGTGAGTCGGTATATTCCTCATCGTAGAACTCCTCAATACCGTGGTCGCTCAACTTACATCCGTTCTCGGTAAAGAAGTCGTGACGTTTCTGCAGGGCATCCACCATATCCTTGAAAGTGGTGATGGTAACACCTGCCACCTCGCCCAACTGGTTCACATAGTCGGCAAACTCAGGCTTTTCAATGTTCATGGCCTTGTCGGGACGCCATGCGGGAATCATCTTGATCTCGAATCCGCTCTCACGGGTCTGCTTGTGATAGCGCAGGTCATCCACAGGGTCATCGGTGGTGCACACACACTCCACATTATAGTGGCGCATCAAGCCACGGGCTGAAAATTCGGGTTGCTTCAGTTTTTCATTACACTCGTCGAAAATCTCTCTTGCAGTCTTGGGACTGAGTTGCTTGGTGATGCCAAAGGCGGTCTTCAGCTCCAGATGAGTCCAGTGATACAAGGGGTTGCGGAAGGTGTAAGGCACGGTCTCTGCCCACTTCTCGAACTTCTCCCAGTCAGAGGTGTCCTTGCCTGTGCAGTACTTCTCGTCAACACCATTGGTACGCATGGCACGCCACTTGTAGTGGTCGCCACCCAACCAGAGTTCGGTGATGCTCTTGAACTTATGGTCATTGGCTACCATGGCAGGTATCAGATGGCAGTGGTAGTCGATGATAGGCATCTTGGCTGCATGGTTGTGGAAAAGGTCTTGCGCTACTTGGGTGTCAAGCAGGAAGTTTTCGTCATTGAATTGTTTCATGATTCTTTGTTTTTAGTGAATATGTTTTTGTCTTTATGTTCTTCATACAGGAAGACTTGGCAAGCGCAAGGAAAAAGGAACCTTTTCGGCTCACACCGCCTGCATTGTATTCCCTACTGCAAAAATAGGAAAAACTTTCTGTAATATACATATTTTTAATTATTTTTGCACCAAAATTCACGAAAACGATGTCGTGCAACAGTAATGTACTGCTTATTTATACCGGCGGCACCATCGGCATGAGCCGCAATCCGCTGACAGGTGCCTTAGAACCGCTCAATTTTGAGCATCTGCTGAAGAACGTGCCCGAACTGGAACAGTTTTCCACCCAAATAGCCACCTACCAGTTCAATCCCCCTATCGACAGTAGCGATATGTCGCCCAGCCTGTGGACGGACATCGCGCATATTATCGCCAATAATTATAATGTGTATGACGGGTTTGTGGTGCTGCATGGCACCGACACGATGGCATACACAGCATCGGCACTGAGCTACATGCTGGAAAACCTGACAAAACCGGTGATTCTTACCGGTAGCCAGTTGCCCATCGGACAGTTGCGCACCGACGGAAAGGAAAACCTGATTACCAGTATCGAGATAGCCGCTGCCAAAAAGCACGACGGCACCGCCTGCGTGCCCGAGGTGGGCATCTACTTCAACGGGCACCTGATGCGAGGCAACCGTACCACCAAGCAGAGTGCCGATGAGTTCAATGCCTTTGAGAGTTTCAACCTCCCGCATCTGGTAGAAGCGGGCGTCAACATCACCTACAACGACCATGTGATACTGAAACCCGACTTCAGCAAGCCTATGACTCCCCATTTCAAGATGGACAATAATGTGATAGTGTTTACCCTGTTTCCCGGTATCCGCGAAGACTTGGTGAGGCATATCATCGCCACCCCCAACCTGCGTTCCATCGTGATGCGCACCTACGGCAGCGGTAATGCTCCGCAGAAGGTGTGGCTCACCAACGCCCTGCGTGAGGCTACACTGAGAGGAAAAGTGGTGGTGAACATCAGTCAGTGTATGGCAGGCACGGTGGAAATGGGACGCTACGACACAGGCTACCAGCTGAAGTCTGCCGGTGTATTGAGCGGCTATGACAGCACGGTGGAGAATGCCGTGACCAAACTGATGTATCTGCAGGCAAAATACGATGATGCAGATACCGTAAGGAAATACATGCTGCAGAGCATACGCGGGGAAATTACGGTGTAGTCATAGTTTCTTCAGCGTTTTTCCTGCGGGTGAAACGTCCTTTTTTCTCAGCCTTTTGGGGCACTATCACCCCTGTCGAAGGATGTGCCGCCCTGACACCCTTGTACGACTGCCACCGCTGCATGATACGATCGACGTAATCCACTGTTTCAGAACCACGCATATATCCATAACGCACCAAGGGGTCGTTGTAATATTTAGGCGAGGAAAGCGACAGCACATAGTGAGCCACATTGCTCCAGCGCTGCGTGTCCTTGCCGTCGCGCTGTGCCAGCGCCATGGCATCACGGATATGATTATAGCCTCCATTATAGCATGCCAAGACAAACTTGATACGCTCTGAACGCAGACGGATATCGGAAAACTTGCGTTCAAGCATGGCCAGATAGCGCGATGCAGCCTCGATGTTGCTCTCGGGATCATATATTCTGGAGAGGGGCAAGCCCAGCAGTTCGGCAGTGGCAGGCATTATCTGCATCAGGCCACAGGCACCCGCCCAAGACTTGGCACGCGGGTCGAAGGTGGATTCCTGATAGCACTGTGCCGCCATGAGCCGCCAATCCCAACGGATATTCATACTATAAGTCATAAACAGATGGTCGTAACGGGAAATGACTCCCTTGCCACGGTTGAGCATGGGAGCATATACATGGCGTTTCACGCTGTTGGCACTAAGCAGGTACCTTTCCTCTTGCCGTACCTGAGCCACAAGGTCGGGAGAATACCACTGGTTGAGCGCAGCGATGAGCTGCTTCTTTTTACTGCTCACCACCCACGAAGTGGCACAAGAATCGGCTGTCGCCCCGCATGAGACAAGCGGCGGGAGCGAGTCGCCCGACTGTGCATTCGCCTTCGACACCAGTGCGCGGGGCATCTGGAACATCAGCAAGTCGGCCTCTCCCTGCTGCACCTTGCGCAACATTTCGAAGGTATCCCTACATAGTTCCACCCTTACAGCCACCCCCATTTTCTCGGCAAAACGGTTGCAAAGCAGGTATTCCACACCCAGCTTTTTCCCCTTGTAGTCAAAACAGGTGGCGGGTCCGGTCATGGTCACGGCTATCAGTTCGCCTCCTGCCTGTATCTGTGGCAAGTCAAAGGAGTCTGTCAAGGCAGTGCTGTCTTCTTCCAGACTACCGTCTTCCACCAGCACCTCTCCCCAGGGCGTGGCAATGCTCTGCTCCTTGCGCTGCGCACACGATACTGCCAACACAAGGACAAACACACATATCCATACAATTTCTATACCTTTACGCCCCATCAAGATTACAATTTGGTTGCAAAAGTACTTATTTTCTTGCACATTTACCTATTTTTGATTACTTTTGCCACACTTTTTTCTACAAACTATAAAAAGACCATTATGTTAAGAATTGCAGTACAGTCGAAAGGACGTTTGTTCGAGGATACCATCAATCTGCTCACCGAAGCGGATATCAAAGTGAGCGCAACCAAGAGAACCTTGCTGGTGCAGGCTTCCAATTTTCCTCTGGAAGTGCTGTATCTGCGCGACGATGATATCCCGCAGTGTGTGGCAAGCGGAGTGGCTGACCTTGGAGTGGTGGGCGAGAACGAATTTGTGGAGCGTGGAGAAGATGCCGATGTGATAGCACGTCTGGGCTTCAGCAAATGCCGCCTGTCGCTTGCCATCCCCAAAGAGATTGACTATCCCGGACTGGAATGGTTCAACGGCAAGAAGATTGCCACCTCCTACCCCAACATCCTGCGACAGTTCATGCAGAAGAACGGCATCCAGACGGATATCCACGTCATCAACGGTAGCGTGGAAATCTCTCCGGGCATAGGCCTTGCCAACGGCATCTTCGATATCGTGAGCAGCGGTTCCACACTGGTAAGCAACAACCTGAGAGAAGTGGAGGTAGTGATGCAGAGCGAGGCACTGCTGATAGGCAACAAGGATATGGATGAGGAAAAGAAGAAGACACTGCAGGAGATGCTGTTCCGCTTTGAAGCCGTGCGCAATGCCGAAGACAAGAAATATGTGAGGATGAACGCTCCCAAGGCAAAACTCCAGGAAATAGTGGATGTGCTTCCAGGACTGAAAAGCCCTACCATCATCCCTTTGGCAGACGAAGACTGGTGCTCGGTACACACCGTTCTGGACCAAAAACGCTTCTGGGAAATCATCGGCAAGCTGAAGGAGTTGGGAGCACAAGGCATCCTGGTGACTCCGATTGAAAAAATGATTCTCTAATTTCTTGACCTTTACAAATGCAAATATACAAATACCCATCTCAAGACCAGTGGCACACACTGGTAGAAAGACCACATTTGGACGTTTCCAGTCTGAACGCTACGGTGGGTGCCGTGCTGGAGGATGTAAGGAAACGGGGCGACGAGGCTGTGAAAGACTACGAACTGAAGTTCGACCATGCCTCGCTAAGCACCATAGCAGTAAGCCGACAGGAATTGGAGGAGGCTGAGCATCTGCTGGGTGACACCCTGAAGGATGCCATCCGTCTGGCCCACCACAACATCAAGGTTTTCCACGAGTCACAACGCTTTGAGGGGAAACGGATTGAAACACAGCCCGGAGTGACCTGCTGGCAAAAGAGCGTGGCAATAGAGAAGGTGGGACTGTATATTCCCGGAGGTACGGCACCGCTGTTCAGCACCGTACTGATGCTTGCTACGCCGGCAAAGATAGCCGGATGCAGGGAAATAGTGCTGTGTACGCCACCTGCCGCCGACGGTACGGTGAATCCCGCCATACTGTATGCTGCCAAGGTGGCTGGCGTGGACAAGATATTCAAGGCTGGAGGTGTACAGGCCATTGGTGCCATGGCGTATGGCACACAGACCGTACCCAAGGTCTATAAGATATTCGGACCGGGCAACCAGTATGTGATGGCAGCCAAACAACAGGTGAGCCTGCACGATGTGGCCATCGACATGCCTGCCGGACCATCGGAGGTGTGCGTCATTGCCGACCATAGTGCTAATGCCGCCTTTGTGGCAGCCGACCTGTTGTCACAGGCTGAACATGGAACCGACTCTCAGGTGTTTTTCATCACCACCAGCGAGGATATGCTGCAACAGGTACAACAGCAACTGGAACTGCAACTGGAACAATTGCCCAGAAAGGAAATGGCACGGCAATCGCTGGACAACAGCAAACTCATCGTGGTGAAATCCACGGCAGAAGCCATCGCTCTGTCTAACGTATATGCCCCGGAACACCTGATTATACAGACCGAAGACTATGAGCAGCTGGCAGAACAGGTGATCAATGCCGGAAGCGTATTCCTGGGAAAATACGCCTGCGAGAGTGCCGGCGACTATGCCAGCGGCACCAACCATACCCTGCCTACACACGGATATGCCACAGCCTACAGCGGTGTGAATCTGGACAGCTATTGCCGTAAGATCACCTTCCAGCATCTCACAGAGGAAGGCATCAGGCACATTGGTACCGCTGTAGAGGAGATGGCAGAAGCAGAGTCGCTTACCGCGCACCAAAGGGCTATGAGCGTAAGAATAAAAGACGTACAAAAATGATGAAACCACTGAAAGAACTGACCCGACCCAATATATGGAACCTTGCAGCATACAGTAGCGCACGCAACGAATACAGCGGCAAGGTGGCAAGGGTGTTTCTCGATGCCAACGAGAATCCCTACAACGCACCGTTCAACAGATATCCTGACCCGCTTCAGCAGGAGGTGAAGCAGCTCGTCTCGCGCATCAAGGGGGTACCCGTAGAGAATATCTTTCTGGGCAACGGAAGCGACGAAGCCATCGACCTGCCCTACCGCTGCTTCACCACTCCAGGAGTGGATAATGTGGTAGCGATGGATCCTACTTATGGCATGTACAAGGTATGTGCCGACATCAACGATGTGGAATACCGCACCGTGGCATTGGACGATCATTTTGACATACAGGCTGAAAGAATACTGGCTGCCTGCGACGTGCATACCAAACTGATATGGCTTTGTTCGCCCAACAACCCCACCGGCAACAACCTGAACAGGGACGAGATAGAGAAGGTAATCACACAGTTCCAAGGATTGGTGATTGTAGATGAAGCGTACAGCGACTTCTCCAAACAGCGACCTTTCAGAACAGAGATACTGAAATATCCCAACCTGATAGTTCTCAACACCATGAGCAAGGCATGGGGATGTGCTGCCATCAGAATGGGCATGGCCTTTGCCTCACAGGAGATCATCGACCTGTTCAATAAGGTCAAGTATCCCTACAACGTGAACGAACTGACACAGCAACAGGCAAAAAAGGCACTGGAAGATCCTTATGAAGTGGATAAATGGGTGAAGATACTGCTTCAGGAACGCAGCAAACTGATGGAGGCGTTCCAATTATTGCCCGACTGTGAAGAGGTATATCCCTCGGATGCCAACTTCTTTCTCGCCAAGATGAAAGATGCACAAGCCACTTATGACTATCTGGTGGATGAGGGCATCATCGTGAGAAACCGCACAAAGATTACCCTGTGCCACAACTGCCTGCGCATCACCATTGGCACAAAGACAGAAAACAGCGAACTGCTCTCTGCGTTAAGGAAAAGAGGATAAGATGCCGCTTCCCTACAATGATTATGGCAACTGGCTGCGTTCACAGTTTCCATACAAAGTTCAAAAGATATCCGTTGATGGCGGCTTTTCGTGTCCCAACAGGGACGGCAGGCTGTCGCAAGGCGGATGTGTATTCTGCGACAACCGCACCTTCAATCCATCTTATTGCAACCGCCACAAGAGTATCAGGGAACAGTTGGAGGAAGGAAAGGAGTTTTTCAGAAGAAAATATCCGGACATGAAGTATCTGGCGTATTTTCAGGCCTACAGCAACACCTATGCCCCTCTTGAAACGCTGAAGAAAAGATATGAGGAAGCCCTGGAATGTGAGGACGTGGTGGGCATCGTGATAGGCACACGCCCCGACTGTATCGACACTCCAAAACTGGATTACCTGCAGCATCTGGCCAGACAGGTGTTTGTCACGGTGGAATACGGTATAGAGAGTACCGATGACGAGGTGTTGCTGCGTATCAACCGTGGACATGATTACGCATGCGCACGGAAAGCGGTGGAAGAAACGGCGGCAAGGGGTATCACCACTGCTGCCCATCTGATACTGGGACTGACAGAGGAAGACGAAAGGCAGTGCGAAGCGCAGGCAAGGCAGATATCGGCACTACCCTTGGACATACTGAAACTGCACCAACTGCAGATTATCAAAGGTACGCCTCTGGCGACGCAATACCAGGAGCACCCCTTTCACCTTTATTCTGTCAACGAGTTTGTCCGGCTGATTGGCGTATATATTGCCCATCTGCGCCCCGACATCGTATTGGAGCGGTTCGTATCACAATCACCCAAAGAACTGTTGCTGGCACCACAATGGGGACTGAAAAACCACGAGTTTACCCATCTGCTGGTAAACTATCTCAAAGAAAAGGGAATACACCAAGGTATGTATTGGCGGGAGGAATAACGATAGGAACAACAGCTCAGCCGATAATTCTTGAACCAAACGTTAACCAAAACCGGTCATTAGCGTTATGATGATAACATCTTGTATTTTTGAGTATTCCTGTCCGCTAAACATTTTGAGTTGAATAAAAATTAGGGCTGATTCCAT
>CALZXH010000078.1 GCA_945830055.1 uncultured Prevotella sp. | reverse complement strand
AAAAAGAAAAGCGTGATGCTTCTCTTACTCGCGTTTAGCACGGGGCGGCCTCGGAACGGACCCCGGTCATGTCATAAGATAGCATCACGCATATTGCGTGTGCATTGCTTATTGACATGAACGGTTTCCCTTATACGAGTCACCTGTCACATATTATTGTCGTGCTTTTTATCCAAATAGAGTTTCCGAGGCTCTTGGCTAAACGCGAAATAATAGCGAATGCTTTGTTTTTACCCACAATGTATTGGAAATCCAATTTGAAGAATCATTACTTCTTCTCATGAAAATCCGTCACAAAAATACGAATTATTCAGAAACGAGACAACATTTAGATATAAAATCTCTGGTATCACGCTAAATTCAAAACAAGAAGCGTTTTTTCAACAAAATCCTGCCAATCATTTGGAGGCAACATTATTTTTAGTAACTTTGCAGCAAAGAAAAACGGGAGCGCACCGATCAGATCGGGATACTCATCAAATAACATTGAAAACAGGAGCACACTACTGCGTCAATGGCGGGCCACAGTTTGCAATGTATTGTTGTGAATAGCGGATTTCTGTCGGTGGATTACAAAGACCGGTAGCACTCTAATCTTATTTTAATAGGAGTTTTCATCACAATCGCGGTGCGTTCCTTTTCATTAGAACTTACTGACATCAAAAGATAATATATGTTTTCCGGTATCATCGAAGGATTGGCAACAGTCAAGGCTATCAACGCCAAGGGGGGCAACATAGACTTCACATTGGAATGTGACTTCGCCCCAGAACTCACCATCGACCAGAGCGTGGCACACAACGGCGTATGCCTCACCGTGGTTTCCATCGACAACAACTGCTACACAGTGACTGCCATCAAGGAGACACTCGACCGCAGCAATCTGGGATTGCTGAAGGTGGGCGACAAGGTGAACGTAGAGCGCTCGATGATGATGAACGGCAGACTGGACGGCCATATCGTGCAAGGGCATGTAGATACCACAGCCACCTGCATCGCCTTGGAAGATGCCGACGGAAGCACCTATTACACCTTTGAGTACGTACCTCAGGAAGAAGATATCAGGAAGGGCTATTTTACCGTGGACAAGGGCAGTGTGGCAGTCAACGGAGTGTCACTCACCGTGTGCCAGCCCACCAAATCCACTTTCCAAGTGGCAATCATCCCCTACACACGTACTCATACCAACTTCTGCGACATCACAGTGGGAAGCAAAGTGAATCTGGAGTTTGATATCATCGGCAAATATGTGGCACGCATCCAAGAATTGCGTTAATTTGTCTTAATCACCGTTTCTTTTGTCGATTATTTCACAATTCTGCTCTACTAATTAGTTTTTTTCTGTCTAATTGATTTTCCTCTAAGCTTTGCATGTCATATCTTTGCAGACGAATAAAGGATAAACAGACATGAACAAAACGAGAGTATTGGTTTGCAGCATTGTATGCTTTTTTGCCATCAAGGGTGCATCGGCACAGCCAAAGGAGGCATGGTCGCTGAAGGATTGTTTGGACTACGCTATGGCGAACAATCTTTCCATCAAGAAATCTGCCAACCAGATTGCCATTTCCCAGGAAAACCTCAAGCAGTCGAAGGCGGCTCTGCTGCCATCGCTTTCCGCCTCCACCAGCCAGTCTTTTGGCTACAGACCGTGGATGAGCGGCAACACGAGCACCGTGAACAACGGACAAGTGACCACCGGAGTGAAAAAGGAGTATTACAACGGCAGTTATGGAGTGAGCGGCAACTGGACCGTATGGAACGGTAACAAGAACCGCAACACCGTGAAACTGAACAAACTGTATGAACAGGAAGCCCAACTGGACTCTGCCGTCAACGCCAAAAGCATCCAAGAGCAGATCATGCAGCTCTATGTGCAACTGCTCTATCTCAAGGAAGCCATCGAGGTGAACAGAAGCAGTATGGAAAACAGCAAGGCCAACGAAGAGAGAGGCAAGGTGATGCTGGAAGTGGGCAAGCTGTCGAAGGTGGACGTGGCACAACTTTCTGCACAAACCGCCCAAGACCAGTACAACTTGGTAGAGGCGCAGACCAACTTTGAGAAATACAGACTCCAGCTGAAACAGATACTCGAATTGCCCGACACCATGCACTTTGAGGTACAGGTGCCCATGACAGAGGACAACGAGGCATTGCAGACCCTGCCCGTATTACAGGATATCTACAGCGCAGCACTCTCCATGCGCCCAGAAATAAAGAAGGCGGAAACCGGCATATCCGAACAGGAACTCAACGTCAAGATTGCCAAGGCGGGCTACTACCCCACCCTGAGCATGTCTGCCGGAGTAAGCACCAACACCTCGTCGAGAGTGGAAGAGGCATGGAAAAGCCAGATGAAAACCAATTTTGACATGATGGCAAGTCTGAACGTTTCCATCCCCATCTACGACCAGCGACAGGCCAAGACCGCCACCAACAAGGCCAAGTACGAATGGATAAACAGCCAGCTCGACCTGGAGCAAAGCAAGAAAGACCTGTACAACACCATCGAGAACTACTGGCTGGATGCCGCCAGCAACCAGCAGCTGTTCAAATCGTCGATAGCCAACGTGAACAGCAAGCAGGAGAGCTATGACCTGCTGGAACAGCAATTCCAACTGGGTTTGAAGAACATCATCGAACTGACCACCGGAAAAGTGAGTCTGCTGCAAGCCCAGCAATCCAAACTGCAAAGTAAATATCTCACCATCCTGAATATTGAAATGCTCCAATTCTACGCCCAATAAACATAAACAATACAACTATGAAAAGGAAAACAATCATCCTCGGCTCAGTGGTTCTTGCAGCCCTGATATGTGTCTTCATCCTTTTTGTCGGAAAAGAAGACAAGCCACTGGACATCAAGACAGAAAAAGTAGAGAAAGGAAGTATCCAGAACTCCATAACAGCCACCGGAACCATCGAACCCGTCACTTCGGTAACAGTAGGTACGCAGGTATCGGGTATCGTGAGCAAACTGTATGTAGATTACAACAGCGTAGTGACCAAAGGACAGGTCATCGCCGAACTGGACAAGACTAATCTGGTGAGCGAACTCAACAATGCCAAGGCGAACCTGAACTCTGCCCAGAGCACGCTGAACTACGAGCGCAACAACTTCGGCAGATACAAGACGCTCTTTGAGAAAGGGCTGGTCAGCGCCGACGACTATGAGCAGGCACAACTGAGTCTGAAAAAGGCACAAGAGAGCGTGACACAAGCCAAAGAAGCCGTAAACAAGGCACAGACCAATCTCGGATATGCCACCATCACCTCGCCCATCGACGGAGTAGTACTGTCAAAATCAGTGGAGGAAGGACAGACCGTGGCCGCAAGTTTCAATACCCCGGAGCTGTTTACGATAGCACAGAACCTGACGGATATGCGCGTGATTGCCGACATTGACGAGGCTGACATCGGCGAGGTGAAAGAGGGCGAACGGGTGATGTTCACCGTAGATGCTTATGCCGACGACACCTTTGAAGGAGTGGTGACCCAGGTGCGCCAAGAGGCGATAACCACCAACAATGTGGTGACCTACGAGGTGGTGATAAGCGCACCCAATGCCGACCTGAAACTGAAGCCCGGACTTACCGCCAACGTGACTATCTATACGGCTGAAAAGACAAACGTGACCTATGTGCCACAGAAGGCATTGCGCTTCACTCCTGCCAAAGAGGTGCTGGGTAGCAAGTATGTCATTGCCGACTGCAACGGCAAGAGCAAGGTGTGGACGCTGGAGGGCAATACCCTCAAGGCACACGCCCTACAGACAGGTCTGACCGACGGCATACATACCGAAGTGCTGGGAGGCATCGCATTGGGTGCCTCGGTGATTACTGAAATCAGTGTGGAGGAAGAGCCGAAAGAGGAGAACGCATCCAACGAGCAGTCGCCATTCGCACCGGGTCCCCGCAGAAAGAAGAAATAAAGGAAACCATTGACCAAGCACATCATGGAAAACAAATCAGACAAAGTGGTTATCGAATTGCGCAACGTAAGGCGGAATTTCACGGTGGGCGACGAAGTGGTACATGCCCTGAAAGGCGTTTCGTTCCAGATCAAGGAGGGGGAGTTTGTGACCATCATGGGAAAGTCGGGTTCCGGCAAATCCACCCTGCTCAACCAGTTGGGTTGTCTGGACACGCCCTCCGAGGGTGACTACATACTGGACGGCATCTCCGTACGCAACATGTCAAAATCACAAAGAGCCGTGCTGCGCAACAAGAAGATCGGCTTCATATTCCAGAACTATAACCTGCTGGCGAAGACCACGAGTGTGGAGAATGTGGAACTGCCGCTGATGTACAACAAGGACGTCAATGCGGCTGAAAGGCGCCGGCGTGCCATTGAAGCCCTCAAGGCTGTAGGACTGGAAAACAGGCTTTACCACAAGTCCAACCAGATGTCGGGCGGACAGATGCAACGCGTGGCAATAGCACGTGCGCTGGTGAACGAACCGGCGGTGATACTGGCTGACGAGGCTACCGGAAACCTGGACACAAGGACCTCGTTCGAGATACTGGTGCTTTTCCAGAAACTGCATCAGGAAGGGCGCACCATCATCTTTGTGACCCACAACCCCGACATCGCCAACTATTCGAGCAGGAACATTCTGCTCAAGGACGGGAAGGTAATCTCTGACACCGTCAACACGAACATCCTTTCTGCAGCAGAAGGACTCGCTGCCCTGCCAGTCAACGAGGACGAATAACCCAACCTATCATCATGCCATAAAACAGACAAAACGATGAACTATTCCAACCTATTCAAAATAGCCGTCAAGGCGATTGCCGCCAACAAGACACGCTCTGTGCTCACCGCACTGGGCATCATCATCGGCATTGCAGCGGTCATCACCATGCTCGCCATCGGACAGGGCACCAAACAAAGCATACAGGCAAACATTGCCGAGATGGGCTCCAACATGATCATGATTGGTCCGGGTGCCGACAGAAGGGGCGGTGTGCGTCAAGATGCGTCATCCATGGAAACCCTGAAACTGACCGACTACGAAAGCATCAAGAACGACTGCAAATACATCAAGGCGGTGAGTCCGGTGGTAAACAAAAGCGGACAATTCATCTATGGCAACGAAAACACCCCATCGACCATCTACGGTGTCAACGAGGAATATTTTGAAATCAGACAGCTGTCTATCTCAGAGGGCGTTTTATTTACCGAACAAGAGATAAAATCGAGTGCCAAGGTATGTATTTTAGGACAGACAGTGATAGACAAACTGTTTCCCAACGGTACCAGTCCATTGGGCAAGGTGGTGCGTTTCAACTCCATCCCCTTCAGGGTGATAGGCGTACTGAAGAAAAAAGGCTACAACTCCATGGGAATGGACCAGGACGACCTGGTGATAGCCCCCTATACCTCTGTGATGAAGCGAATTCTGGCACAAACCTATCTGGGCGGCATCCAATGCTCTGCCATCACCGAGGGCGTGACAGAAAAAGCCACCGAGGAGATAACCGCCATACTGCGCAAGAACCACAGACTGAAGGACGCCACCGCCAACAGTGAGGCGGAAGAAGACGACTTCAACATACGCTCGCAGGAAGAACTGTCATCGATGATGAACTCCACCACCGACATGCTGACCATCCTGCTGGGATGTGTGGCAGGTATCTCGCTCATCGTGGGCGGTATCGGCATTATGAACATCATGTATGTAAGTGTGACCGAACGCACACGAGAGATAGGTCTGCGAATGAGTGTGGGAGCACGTGGCATCGATATCCTTTCGCAGTTTCTGATAGAAGCTATCCTGCTGAGTGTCACCGGTGGCATCATCGGTGTGATACTGGGCATCACCGCCTCGCAATGTGTCAATATGTTTGCCCATTGGCCCATCAGCATCCAGCCTTGGACCATCGTGATGAGTTTTGCCGTATGTACCGTCACCGGTATCTTCTTCGGCTGGTATCCGGCTAAGAAGGCAGCCAAGTTAGACCCGATAGAAGCACTGAGATATGAATAATACAAGGTTGATATGGCTGCATGTGACCGTATGGTTCATGCTTTACATCACCCCTCTTACGTTTCTGCACCAAGGACACGACCTGCAACCCGGGTTCTATGTAGCATCCCTCGTACCCACGTTTCTGCAGATAATCGTATTCTACACCAACTACTTCTATCTCACTCCCAAATACCTGCTGAGCGGAAAGAAGAACTACTTCTGGATTCTGAACACCATACTCATCCTCTCATTAGGCATCGTGGTACATCTGTGGATGGACTACATGCACAACGAGCACTTTGAGAGTTTTGTAGATGAGAAACCTGCACAGTCATTGGACAAACTGTTTTTCTTCCTCCGCGACATCTTCAATCTGGCAGTCACCGCCACCGTAGCTTGCGCCATACTGCTGGCGGCAAGATGGCAACAGTCTGAAGCAGCCCGCAACGAGGCGGAACTGAAGAACCTTAGGGCACAAATCAAGCCCCATTTCCTGCTGAACACGCTCAACAATATCTACGCCCTGATCACCCTGGACAAAGAAAAGGCTCAGTGGGCGCTGATGGAACTGAGTAAACTGCTGAGACACATTCTGTACAACAACCAGCAACAACAGATTCCACTGGACGATGAAATAAACTTCATCACCAGCTATATCAATCTGATGAAGATAAGGCTTCCCCAGGATGTAGATATCTCTTTGAAGATAAACAACGACAATCCGGAGGCAAAGATAGCCCCCATGCTACTCATCTCCCTGGTTGAAAATGCGTTTAAGCACGGCGTTTCCACTACCAGCAAGTCGTTCATCCATATAGAGATCGCTTCAGACAAGAATAGAATCACCTGTGTCATCGACAACACCAACTTCCCCAAGGGAGCGGCAGACAAGAGCGGTCACGGCATAGGTCTGGCTCAGGTAGAGAAAAGGCTGCAACTATGCTACCCCGGAAAACATTCCTGGGAACATGGCGTCAGGCCCGACAACATATACCATTCTTCCATCATCATTGAAACTGACTAAGACAAAACATTCTGATTATCCAAGGTAGCATATAATAAGCATATAAAGCAATCATTATCATTCACCCAACAACTAAAACGTATCATTATGACGCTCAAGTGTATTATCGTTGACGACGAACCATTGGCAGCAGAACTGCTCAAGACCTACGTTGAAAAAACGCCCTTTCTGCATCTGACAGGAGTCTATAACAGTGCGCTTACCGCCATGAAAGACATACGGAAAGGCGGTGTCAATCTGGTGTTTCTGGACATACAGATGCCTGAACTGAGCGGCATTGAGTTTGCCAAAATCCTGCCTGAAGAGACGAAAATCATCTTTACCACCGCCTTCTCCCAATACGCCATTGAGGGATTCAAGGTGTCGGCACTCGACTATCTGCTGAAGCCTATTGCCTACGAGGATTTCTTCAACGCAGCCTCCAAAGCCTTGGAATTGTTCATCAAAAACGAAAAAGCCGACAGCAAAGGAAAATTCGTGTTTGTCAAGAGCGACTACCAGTTGCAACGAATACAGTTTGACGATATCCTGTATGTGGAAGGTCAGAAAGACTACGTGCGCTTTTACCTGGAAAACGGACAGAAAATCATGTCGCTCATCAACATGAAGAGTTTGGAAGACTATCTTCCCAAACCCGACTTCCTGCGCATACACCGTTCCTATATTGTCAATATGAACAAGGCCTCTTCGATCGTAAGGATGCGGGTGGTCATCAACAACCAGTATCTGCCCATCTCAGACTCGTACAAAGAGGAAGTGCAAAAGTTTTTTGACGAGCACACCATAGAGTAAGATGCCTCAAAGCTTCGAAATCATCTCATAGGGTGTGGCTACGAGATGAGCGGCTCCGTGCTGCAACAGGAAATCCCTGTCGCGGAATCCCCAAAGCACACTCAGACAGGTCATGCCACAGTTCCGGGCTGTGGCAATATCCACATCACTGTCACCGATATAAAGACATCTTTCAAGGGGTGTTTGGAAATAGTCTGCGGCATGCAAGAGCATCCCGGGAGCCGGTTTTTTAGGCATTTCTGCACTCTCGCCGATGGCGAGGGGAATATACTCAGAAAAGAAGCGCCGGTTTAGAAGGGTTACACCCGCCTGTAGTTTGTTGCTTGCCACGGCAATATGCTTCTGACGTTCAGTAAGGGTGCGCAACAAAGGTATGATGCCGTCATACGGCAGGGTATTGTCCAAGGAATGTACAAGATAATGCTGTTTGAAATCATCGAACACTTTTTGAAAAGTCTGGTCATCCACCTCCGGAGGCAACGCGCGTTCCATCAGTCTTCTCACACCATTGCCCACAAACATGCGGATACTGTCTATGGGATGGCACGGGTAGCCGTTTTGCTGCAAAGCCCAGTTGGTGCTTAATGCCAGGTCCTGCAGAGTGTTGAGCAGGGTACCGTCCAAATCAAAGATGAAGGTATCAAACCGTGAAAGTGTCAAGCCATTATCCATCATAATTTCTTCGCCTTGTAAATCCGGTGCAAAATTATACATTTCAACGCAAATCATGCGAAATGATTTTGATTTTTTATACCTTTGCATAAGATAAGATAAGAAAGGTCAGCAATGGGCCAACCTATTCGTAACAGTACCATGAAAAGAATCATTCACTCCGTTTCCAATACCAAAGTGTATCTTTACACCTTGGCAATATTGGCTATCACCGTCATAGGTCTCACTTATTACTATTGCTTCAGTCCAATGAGCAAACAGCAGGATACGGTCTATCTGTATATTGATGAAGATGATGACATTGACTCCGTTTACGTCAAAATCGCTGCGATAAGCAACAGGCACGGCAGGGTTGGTTTCGGAACCCTGGCACGCCACTGGGATTACGACAGTAACATCAAGACCGGCAGATACGCCGTACAACCCAAGCAGGGGGCATTTGAGGTATTGAGACATCTGAGGAATGGGGTTCAGGAACCCATCAACCTTACTATTCCCGAGGTGAAGACCAAGGAAAGACTGGCTGGTTTTCTGGGAAAGAAGATGATGAAAGACAGCACAGACTTCATCAACTTTCTCAACGACAGCAGTATCTGCGCCCAGTTGGGATACACCACACAAAGCATTCCTGCGTTGTTCATCCCCAATACATACAGCATCTACTGGAACACCGATATAGAAGCCTTCATCAAAAGAATGGTGAAAGAACATGAAGCTTTCTGGAAACAGCAAGGCCGTTTGCAGAAGGCCAAGGAGATGGATATGACAACCGCAGAGATTGCCACCCTGGCAAGCATTATTGACGAGGAGACAAGCAACAACGGCGAGAAGCCCATGATTGCCGGCATGTATCTGAACCGTCTGAGATACAGCAACGCAGAATACCCTAACGGCATGCCACTGCAGGCAGACCCTACCGTGAAGTTTGCCCATCAGGACTTCAAACTCAAAAGGATATACCACAAACTGCTCACCATCGACAGTCCGTACAACACCTATAAATACCCCGGACTGCCCCCCGGTCCCATCAAGATTGCTTCTATACAGGGCATCGATGCAGTACTTAACCACGTAAGCCACAACTATCTTTATATGTGTGCCAAGGAAGACTTCTCTGGCACCCACAACTTTGCGGAAACCTATAAAGAGCACATCAACAACGCCAAGCGATATACAGAAGCCCTCAATAAAAGAGGTATTCATTAAAACCTCTTTTATTGAGGGTTATGCCAATCCTATACTTCCTCGTTTTAGTCACTTCTCAATACCATTGACAACATTCGCAGAGAAAGTGCCATCAGCATTATACCATTTGCCGTTATAGGGCACTCCATTTTTGAAAGAGCCTTTGAAATAGCTCTTGTCAGACAGCGTGTATTTGCCTTCATAGTAAAATCCGCCCTTGAACGAACCAACGAACTTATCGCCAGAGTCGAAAGTCATGGTTGCAGTACCGGTATTGTCCTCGCATACACCAATTACGAAGATTCCTTCATAAGTTGATGCCGGGATATCACCATATTTAACGTGAGTTCGACGAATTGTGCGCACTGACTGCTTGCTGATGAGCTT
>CALZXH010000077.1 GCA_945830055.1 uncultured Prevotella sp. | reverse complement strand
ATATATACAACGGAATACCCGTACGCCAGAAAAGACAAATTGTAAATAACTATTAAAACCAAAGAGTTTCCGAACATCCTATGATTCCAGTCGGGTAACAGATTATAGCCCTAAGAGCTTCAGTGTCTTTTTTTCTTCTTCAGAAAACGAATGCACTCTTCAAACATCTGTACCTTTGCCACCTTCATCACCAGCGCATAAAGACTGGCAGCCAAAAGAATTCGCACGGGAAGAAGTAGCTGTGGCATGGTGATAAACGCCGTCGAGAAATAGGTGACCACCATCACGCCTGCAGCCGCCAGCAAGAAAGGCACGGTATCCCTAAGCACCTCGTTAACAGTGACACCTATAAGTCTGTGGGCAAAGTACTGCCATACAGCCAGCCACAGGATAGTAAACAGGGTATAAACCACCACCATCGCCTGTATGCCATAACTGTGACAAAGCAGGATAAGAATAATCTGGAAAACTATTTGGCCCACATTGCACCACATATATATGTCAGACCTTCCAGACGCGATGACCAAATGCTGATAGAGGGTATAAAATGATAGGAAAGCACCGCCCACACAAAGAATCTTCAGCAGTGGCACACTTTCCATCCATCGGTCTGTAATGGTGACAAGCACAAACTCTTCTGCAACCAGCGACAAGCCAAACAGCGCAGGAAAAGCGAGAAAGGCTGTAAACCGCAGCATTTTACGGAACACACGACGCTCGCGGTCACGCTCATCGTTGATTTCCGCCAACACCGGCTGAGCCACCTGCTCTATAGTACCGGTGATAGTGTTAAAAGCCATGGAATTCCACTTCATCGCTTGGGTAAAGTTGCCTACGGCTTTCATCGGGAACAAGTTGCCGAAGATAAACGTGAGCACATTATTGTTGATAGTATTGATAATGGTAGTAAACAGTATCTTGACACTGAAAGGGAACATTCTCTTGACAGGAGTAAAATCGACCTTAAACGACGGGCGCCAAAAGCGACGGGTATAGTAGTAGCGGCATATATTCTGCACCAGTCCGAACATCACCGTCTGCCATGCAAGGCTCCAATAGGCATGTCCACGCCATGCCAATATCAGTCCCACACATCCCGAAACAAGAAGGGTTATAAACCCGGTAATTGCCCTCTCGCGCGCCATGATTCTCTTGTACATGATTGCATTGCGAGTAACACTGAATGAAGAGATAAGAAAACCCAGGAACAGAAAACGGGAAAGGCTTACCAGTTCTGGAGAATGGAAGAACCAGGCTATCAATGGAGCGGAAAAGAAAAGCAGGATATAACAACAGAAACCAACGGAGATATTGAACCAGAACACGGCATTATAGTCATTGTCCGTGGGCTGTTTGAGATTGATTAGCCCCTGCATAAAGCCACTGTTCAACAGATTGGTGGCAATGAGTGAAAAAACAGCGAGGACCCCCACTATACCGTAGTCGTGTGGGGTGAGCATACGCGCAAAAAAGAGTCCGAAAACGAGATTCAACACCTGCATCATTCCGCTGTTCAGCGCTCCCCAGAACAATCCCTTTGCCGTTTTTTCTTTCAGTGATTCCATCTTCATCTAACCAGCTTACACTGCAAATTTACTACATTTATCTGAAGTAATGAAAAACAATCGCAAAATTTGCTCAACGCTCTTGCCGCACTTTCCAAGGGAAAACTTGCCACATTATGAAAAAAGATTGTACCTTTGTATGGTTTTTACATACTATACAAGCACAAGACCGACTTACAGAAAACATAACAGAATACAGAATATGCAAGAAAACCATTTCAAACGCACCACAGTGACAGCAGCACTTCCCTATGCCAACGGCGGTGTGCACATTGGACATCTGGCAGGGGTATATGTGCCTGCCGACATCTACGTCAGATACCTGAGATTGAAGAAACAAGAGGTAATATTCATCGGAGGTAGCGATGAGCATGGAGTACCCATCACATTGAGAGCCAAGAAAGAGGGCATCACACCCCAGGACGTGGTGGATCGCTACCACAGCATGATCAAGAAGTCGTTTGAAGACTTTGGCATCTCTTTCGATATCTACAGCCGCACCACCAGTGAAGTGCATCACAAGTTTGCTGCAGACTTCTTCAAAAAACTGTATGAAGAAGGAAAACTGTTGGAAAAGACCTCACAACAACTGTATGATGAAGAGGCAAAGCAATTTCTCGCAGACAGATATATCATGGGTACATGTCCGCACTGCGGCAATCCCGACGCCTATGGCGACCAATGCGAGAAATGCGGCCGCGACCTGTCACCCACAGAACTTTTGAATCCCCGCTCTACCATCAGTGGTTCACAGCCTGTACTCAAAGACACGAAAAACTGGTATTTGCCGCTCAATGACTATCAGCAATGGCTGGAGCAATGGATTCTGCAAGAACACAAGGAGTGGCGCCCCAACGTATATGGACAATGCAAGAGCTGGTTGGACATGGACCTGCAGCCGCGTGCCATGACCCGCGACTTGGACTGGGGTATCCCTGTGCCTGTGGAAGGTGCAGAGGGCAAGGTACTCTATGTATGGTTCGACGCCCCCATCGGATACATCTCCAACACCAAAGAACTCTGTGACAACGAGCCCGAAAAATGGGGAAGTTGGGAGAAATGGTGGAAAGACAACGACACCCGACTGATACATTTCATCGGCAAGGACAACATCGTATTCCACTGTATCGTATTCCCCTCCATGCTCAAGGCACACGGAGGATACATCCTTCCTGACAACGTGCCCTCCAACGAGTTCCTAAATCTGGAGAACGACAAGATATCCACCTCCCGAAACTGGGCAGTATGGCTTCACGAGTATCTGGAAGACATGCCTGGCAAGCAGGATGTGTTACGCTACGTTCTTACAGCCAACGCCCCCGAAACAAAAGACAACAATTTTACATGGAAGGACTTCCAGGACAGGAACAATAACGAACTGGTGGCTGTTTATGGAAACTTCGTGAACCGTGCCCTACAACTGACAAAGAAATACTGGGACAAGGTGGTGCCCTCTTGCGGAACCCTGACAGACATTGACCGTAATACGCTGGAAGAGTTTAAGGATGTGAAGCAAAATGTGGAACATCTGCTGGAGACCTTCAAGTTCAGAGAGGCTCAGAAAGAAGCAATGAACCTGGCGCGTATCGGCAATAAGTACATTGCCGACTGTGAGCCATGGAAGGTTGCGAAGACCGACATGAAGCGAGTGGAGACTATTCTGAACATCTCACTGCAATTGGTGGCAAACCTCGCCATCGCCTTTGAACCGTTCCTACCCTTCAGTAGTGCACGTCTGCGCCGGATGCTCAACATAGACCACTTTGAGTGGGAGCAGTTGGGAAGCACCGACCTGCTGACACCCGGCCACGTGCTGGGCGAGCCAGAACTGCTGTTCGAAAAGATAGAGGACGAGACCATACAGCAGCAACTGGACAAGCTGGAGGCTACCAAGCAAGCCAATGCGGCGGCAGCCTACAAAGCTGAGCCCATCAAGCCTGAGGTGCCATTCGAGGACTTTGAGAAACTGGACATCAGAGTGGGTCACATCATCGACTGCCAGAACGTGAAGAAGTCGAAAAAGCTGTTGCAGTTTACCATTGACGATGGCAGCGGCAAGCCACGCACCATTCTCAGCGGCATTGCAGCATACTACAAGCCGGAAGACCTGATAGGCAAGGATGTGTTGTTTGTGGCAAACTTTGCTCCACGAAAGATGATGGGCATAGAAAGTCAAGGCATGATACTCTCGGCTGTAGATTACGATGGCACCCTCAACGTGACCACTACGCTGGGCAAAGTTAAACCCGGCAGTCAAGTAGGATAAGGCATAGACAACGGTCAATGTCATTGTCCTCCCACTTTACAGCAACAGTAATTATGAGGGTTTATTGCTACCACACACAAAAAGTACAGTATATCTTGAAAAAATGGAGAAGGGAGAGTTCCCTTCCCATTTTCTGTACGGCAGTACCAAGCTCAAGCATCATGGTATCGATGTAATATGGCACAAAAGCCTGGTATCGACATCACGACTCAGACAGATGTTTCACAGCATCTGGCAGATGATGTTTGTACACCGCCACTATGAAGCAATATATGCCACTCATTACCAAGGTCTTGAACCACTCATCTTTTTGCGTGCACTTGGTCTGTTTCGCAAGCGCATTGTCATTTGGCATCATCAGCCCATCGTTGTGTCACACAGTTGGTGGCGCGACAAACTCGGAAAACTGTTTTATCAGGGTATAGACGATATGTTCTTTTTCTCGCAGAAGCTCATCGAAGATTCCATCCAGACACACAAGGCAGACCCTGTCAAGTTTCATCTGGGACACTGGGGAGCAGACTTGGAGATGTACGACCGTGTAATTGCAGAAAGAGGAGAAAAGAACGGTTTTGTTTCGACAGGCAAAGAGAAACGCGATATGACCACGCTGGTAACCGCTTTCAACGAAACAGGAGCACCGCTGAATATCTACCTCAATACAAAAAACGGCAGTTTTAACTACAAGCAATTATTTGAGAGCCTTACAGTCAAATCCAACATCCATGTGGAATTCCCCGACAAGCTGATGCCCTACGAATTGTCAAAAGAGGTGAATAAGGCGAAATGCGTGGTGATTTGCTGCAAGGAAACAGCCTATACAGTAGGACTGACAACGGTGGTTGAGGCACTTGCCATGGGAATGCCCATGATATGTAGCCGCAATCCACAGATTCCCATAGACATTGATGCTGAGCGGTGTGGTATCAGTGTGCCATATGGCGATGTTGAAGGATGGAAGAGAGCCATCGTATATATGCAGGAACACCCCCATGAAGCAGAAGAGATGGGACGCAGGGGGCGCAGACTTGCTGAAACGACCTACAACGATGCCGTCTGTGCCGCAGAGGTAGCACAAGTGCTTCTAAAGCATCAAAAAAACTAAACGCCCGTCAAGAACTGTAGGGTGACAACAGCATTATACACAAGTAGGAACAAGGCAAGAAGCATCACAACACTGCGCAAGGTCCACAACAGAGGCTTGCTCCCACGCAAGGCATCAGAGGCGAAGAGCAAGGCAATGACCATCGGCACGACAAAGAGCCAGTGTGGAGCCATAATAAACACTTCGTTTAGGCCGAAACCTATGCCGAGATGCAACACCATATCGAAAGCCCGCCACGACAACAGCATCCACACAAACGGCAGATGTCTGCCCACCATAATTCCACCGACAAAGAGTAACAACAGCAATACCTGTGGCACATACTGCCACCAATACCTGTAATCAATTACTGCCGGACGGCTTATCAGCGAATCCTCCAGCACCTTGTCAGTGTGCAGCAAGATAGTCTCTCCCCATACATTCTCCACCCAACTCTCCCAGCGAGGAGTTGAGGTGTCAGTCCATTTCAGAAAACCATTCTCGGAAATTGGAGTAACCACCGTCTGATGCTTGAGCGCAGGGCGACGTGTAAGCCGAGCAATACGGGCACTGTCTCCAGCGGCGACAGCCTGTTGCAGCAAGCGCTGACGCTTTTCTCTGATGGCTTGCTTGCGCTTTTCCTGTCTTTCCTTGGCCACCTGCTGGTGTGGGAGAAAGAATACATGTTGCTGCACCAGCGCCATACCCCACAGAAATGCGGCAGGGACAACCACAGCACACAGCAAATGGCGCAGAGAAAAGAAACGGCGCCCACGGGTGAAGAGGGATGCCAGCCATGTCTTGATTCCATTGCTCAGCGTAACTCCCGCCGTGAGCAAGAAGAGCAACAGGGTGCCTCGTCCCGACAAGCACGTGCCATTCTTGAGATGGAGTCCTGCCACCCATGCCGTAAACAGCAAAAGGGTGAAAGAAAAAGAAAAATGGTCGGGCACAAACAGGGTAAGCATGATGTAGGCCATGGAATAGAGGAGCAGACAACAAATATCGGCATCCGTCCGCCTAAGAGAAAGCACATCCACCAGTATTCTTCTGAAGAAAAGAAGGGAGTACACGGCATTGACCACCATCAGTAGCGCTACCATATACAGGGCGCAATTGGTCCCCGTAAGATACATCAAACCCTGATTGAATAGTGTGAGGGGATAGAAAAAAAGCGTATAGAGCGGATGCCGGAAAGGGTTGTAGAGCACGTCAAAATGACTGAGCATGCTATACAAATAAGGATCATAACCTGAGATATGGAATAGTCTGAGCAACGTTTCCCCTTGCTCGTCCGGATTCATCGCAGTGGTAAGGAAAGGATAAAGCCTTCCAGAAAACACCACATTAAGAGCCACAGCAACCAACACCATGACAAGCACGTGCCAGCATTCATCCCTGCGTATGCCCAATATTTGTTTCAGTTTCATCTTTTTTGTCAACCTGATGCAAAGGTATATATAATTTGCGAGATTACACATCGACAAGACAAAACTTTCCAAGGTGAGAAAAAGGTGATGTAAAATTTTTGAATATTATTTGCCCTTCTAATACTTTTGTGGTATTTTTGTAAGAAATATCACTACTATATGAAAGCACCCTCACAAATAGATATATCTGTTCTCATTCTTTTCTTCAATCGTCCGGAGCCTCTGGAAAAGGTATTCCAAGAGGTACGTAAGGCCAGACCTGCCAGACTCTTTCTTTTTCAGGACGGAGCAAGGGATGAAAGGGATGTGGCTGGTATTGAGGCTTGCCGCCGGGTGGTAGAACAGATAGACTGGGAGTGCGAGGTACACCGTAATTATCAGACGAAGAACTGGGGATGTGATCCCTCCGAGTTCATGTCACAAAAATGGGCTTTTTCCATCACAGACAAGTGTATTGTACTTGAGGACGATGACGTGCCTTCACAGTCTTTCTTCCCTTTCTGTAAAGAACTGCTCGACCGCTATGAACATGATGAGCGTATCTCTCTGATTTCGGGGTACAACATCGACGAGATTACTCCCGATGCCGATGGTGACTACTTCTTTACCTCGGCACTCAACATCTGGGGATGGGCGAGCTGGAAAAGGGTGATTGACCGTTGGGATGGTGAGTACGCCGCACTCTGCGATGAACGCAATATGGAAATGATGCATGGTGTTGTGAAGCAGAAGGGACTGCGCAAGAACATGATTCCACGGTTTTACGAGCATCGTGCTACCGGCAAGGCCTACTACGAAAGCATTGCCCAGATGGACCTGCTACTCACATCGAGCCTGTCTATCCTGCCCACCAAGAACATGATCAACAACATCGGACTGTTGCCCGATTCCACCCATTACGTGTCATCCGGTTTGGATACCATGCCCAAACGTCTGCGAAAACAGTTTACCTTGAAGCGATACGACACCGCTTTTCCGCTGAAACATCCTAAGTACGTGATTGAGAATACAGCCTATCTGCAGCGTCTCTATCGCCTGATGGCATGGGACCGTCCATGGATAAAGATGGGATATTCGTTGGAAGAACTGTGGTACAATTTACGCAGTGGCAAATGGAATGCCATTATAAACGCCATCAAAAAGAGAATACAGAAATGGTAGCATCTAAATGTAAAAGACAGGCAACCGTAGTCTTATCTTGCCTGCTCATTGCATACATGGTGTTGTCCATGGTTCTGCAGGCTTTGGCGGGAAGCGTTGATGCCAGCCTGCTTGCCTTTCCCACAGGCTTGGCGTTGGGTGTTTCTGCAATCGGTTTCCTTTTCGTGCTCGACAGGGAGTTCGAGGATAAGGAATGGGAACGTCAGTTGCGCTCCCGTGGCGCTGCCTGTGTGATACTTGTCCTTGCAGTTGTTTGCAGCATCATAGGTGGAAGTTTGCCTTCCTCTGCATCCTTTCATACATCGTGGTGGTTGTTGGCGGTTCTTCTGTTGCTGGAGGCGCATCTGACATTAGTGCTGATACACAGATTGCGGAAGTGTCGCCTTGGCAGCAACGGCTCGTTCTTTCTTGTTCACATTGGACTTTGGCTTGCTTTGTTCTCTGCGATTGTCGGAGAAGGAGACACCTCGGATATACGTGCTTTGGTACGAGTTGGCGAGAATATTTCCACCGGTATAAGTGTAGATGGCAAAGTACGCCCCTTGGGTTATTCGCTTCAGTTGTATGACCTCAAGGCAGATACGGATGCTTCGGGGATGCCCGTCCAGTACGAGGCTGTCATAGCGGTTGACTCCCTACCCTTGCGGCTTGCGGTAAATGCCCCCGTATCGGTAGGCCTTGCCGAGGACATCTATCTTTCAGGCTATCTGCCGGCGGAGAATGCGGATGGAGACAAGTCGGCCTCTTGCATACTTCAGATTGTCAGGCAACCTTGGAAATATCCCATGCTTGCTGGTTTGATATTGCTCATGGCAGGCATGGTGTGGTATGTCTTTACAGTTAAACCAAAAGGGAGGGCGATGCCATGCTGACGTGGGATTGTTTCTTGCATTTTGCCCTCGTAGCATCTTCCCTGTGGCTTGCAGGAGCTTTGACTGCCCTGCTGCCGGCGAGGTGGTCCCGAAAGGTGTCTGTATGTTGCATCACGTTGGGACTTGTCGTGTACTGCTGCTTTGTGGCAGGGCTTTGGATTGGTCTTGGCAGACCTCCGTTGCGTACCATGGGCGAGACCCGGTTGTGGTACTCTCTCTTCATGATGGTGTCGGGCCTGCTTGTCTATGCCAGGTGGGGGTATCGCTGGTTACCATTCTTTTCGTTCGTGGTATCGTCTGTCTTTGTAATAGTCAATGTGTTTCATCCCGAACTGCATGACAGGAGCCTGCCTCCCGCCTTGCAGAGTATCTGGTTCGTGCCCCATGTCACGGTCTATATGTTCTCGTACAGTCTGTTCGGTTGTGCATTCCTGTTGGCAGTGGCAGGCCTGTTGCACCGTAGCGGGGCGTATCTGCCATCCGCTGACAGGCTCGTGGACATAGGGCTCGTATTTCTCACCTTCGGCATGTTGTCGGGCTGTGTATGGGCAAAGCAGGCTTGGGGCATGTATTGGAGTTGGGATGCCAAAGAAACCTGGGCAGCTGCCACATGGTGTGCCTATCTGGTGTATCTACATTACCGATTAAAATATCCTTCGACCGAGAAGAGCGTCTTTCCATACATCATACTGATAGTGGGCTTCCTGCTCCTGCAGATGTGTTGGTATGGAGTCAACTTCCTGCCCTCCGCCAAGGACAGCCTCCATAGCTACTGACATCCCACAGACGGAGAAGCACAAGGAATCAATTATGGAAATATCGTATAACAAACATATTGTCACACATAAAACAAAACGCTTATGAAGAAATCAAGCATTCTAATCACCCTTGGAGCAGCTGCCGTAGCAGTTGTGGCAATAGGCTACACTACAGCAGGTCGCACTCCTGATTCATCTTTGCCCGCAAACGAGCAGATGTTGCAGATTCTTGACGATGGAGGTTGTGCGTTCTGCCATACAGCCAACCCGGAGTTGCCTGCCTACGCATCCCTGCCAGTGGCAAAGTCAATGATTATGGCCCATGTCGAGGCTGGTTACAAATCCTTTGACATCGAACCCGCAATGTCGGCAATAAAGGCTGGAAAGGCAGTGGGCGAGGTGGACCTTGCCAAGATTGAGAAGTGCATCATGGATGGCACCATGCCTCTCATCTCCTACTACATGGCACATTGGGGAGCAAAGCCCACCAGCGGAAAAACTGCCGTGGCACTTGAGTGGGTGCGTCAGCATCGCGCCGAATTCTATCCCAATGCACTTGCCTCAGAGGAATTCCGCAATGATCCCGTGCGCCCCATTCCCGACAGTGTATCTGTCAATCCCGCCAAAGTGCTGTTGGGCGAGGCTTTGTACCATGATGCCCGTCTGTCAGGTGACGGTACGGTGACTTGTGCCACCTGTCACGGCATTGGTACTGCAGGCGTAGATAACCTGCAATACTCCAAGGGTATTGACGGTCAGTTCGGAGGCATCAACGCTCCCACATCATTCAATGCCTGCTTCAATTTCGTGCAGTTCTGGGACGGACGTGCCGCAACGCTTGCCGAACAGGCTGCAGGTCCTCCACTCAACCCCGTCGAGATGGGCTGCAAGTCGTTTGACGAAATCGTAGAGAAACTTTCCGCTGATGCAGACTTTGCCGGCAGATTCCTTGCCGTATATCCCGAGGGTATGAACGAGGCAACCATTACAGACGCTATTGCAGAGTACGAGAAAACCCTCATTACGCCCAACTCGCCCTTTGACAAGTACCTAAAGGGAGATTCCAAGGCACTGACAGCAGAGGAGGCAGAGGGATACGCCCTCTTCAAACAGTACAACTGCGCTACCTGCCATGCAGGTGTCAACATGGGCGGCCTGTCCTACGAACTCATGGGAAAGCGTGAGGATTATTTCAAGGATAGGGAAATCAACTCCCAATCAGGTCTTACGGATGCAGACAACGGACGCTGGGCGCAGACCGGAGTGGAGCGTGACCGTTACCGTTTCAAGACTCCCACATTGCGTAACGTTGCCCTCACATGGCCTTACTACCACGATGGCAGCGTGGCTACGTTGGACAAGGCTGTTGAGATGATGGCCCAATACCAGGTAGGAAAAACCCTGTCGGCTGAAGAGGTGGCAAAGATTACCTCATTCCTCAACACTCTTACAGGCGAATACAA
>CALZXH010000076.1 GCA_945830055.1 uncultured Prevotella sp. | reverse complement strand
ACCCTGGACACCCTGATTAAGAGTCAGGTGCTCTACCAACTGAGCTACAAGCGCAATTCTCGTTTTTGCGGTGCAAAGGTAGTCATTTTAATTTTATCTACCAAATTTTTTCCGACTTAATTATCAAACTTTTCTAAATAACGTGAGTTCGACGAATTCACATGATTGTTTTGCCCTGACTGCTTGCTGATGATTTGTGCGCACTGACTGCTTGCTGATGATTTGTGCGCACTGAAAGTGCAGCCTGCGCATAGCCCAGGGCAACGCCCTGGGTTTTATCGTGTGGAGCAAACTACGGGCTGTAAGCCCAAAAGCGTTCATACACAAGCAAAGTATTAACGCTTTTGCCTTTTCAAGGCGTATCCAAATGCATCCATCAAACCCAGGGTGTCATTCCGCTTCGCTCCATTCTGCCCCGGGCTATGCGCAGGTTGCACTTTCAGTGCGCACAATTCATCGAATTCACGTTAAATAATAGGGTGAAGTCAGATGTTTGTAATGTGCATCGCCTATGGTTATGGTAGATTCCATATTGTCTTCCGCATACTCCCTGTGCTTGCAAAACGACATCAGCACACGCTTCGGCTGCTTGCGTGGCGAGGTCTTTATGCTGCAAGCACTTTGCAGCAGCATCCCGGCAAATGCCGCCTCATGTATCATGTCATTCTTCCTTTCTATGGGGATAATCACCGAGAATGCGCCGTCCTCTTTCAGCAGGTGTCCCGTATGGATGCACAAGTCCCTGAAGGTAAGCGTCACGGTGTGCCTTGCTATGGTCTTCTGGGCATCCGGGCATGTAAGGCTGTTTGAGAAGAAAGGCGGATTGCACACGATGATGTCAAAAACCCCTGTATGCTCCGAGGCAAACTGCTGTAAAGAGTAGTTCAACACCTCAATCCGTCGGCAGTAGGGCGACAGCATTACATTCTGGCGTGCCTGTATGCAGGCGTCGCTGTCTATGTCAATGGCTGTGACCTGTGCCCCTTGGAACCGCTGTGCCATCATCAGCGCGATGAGTCCGGTACCGGTGCCTATATCGAGTATGCTCTGTGGATTGTCTGTATTGGACTTTGCCCACGCCCCCAGCAGCGTGCCGTCGGTTCCCACTTTCATGGCACACCCTTGCTGGTAAACGGTAAATTGCTTGAATGTAAACGATTGGTCGCCCATCTCAACCCTGCCGGTTCTTGTTTTTCCAGAACTCCTCCGCCTTTTGCAGGTCCTCGGGAGTGTCGATGCCGATGGTTTCTATATCTGTGATGCCCACTTTGATCTTGTAACCGTTCTGCAGCCATCTCAGCTGTTCCAGACTCTCTGCCAGTTCCAGCGGACTCTGAGGCAGTCGGGTTATCTCGTCGAGCACGTCTTTGCGGTAGGCATAGATGCCGATGTGCTTCAGATAATTGTGACGGCAGCACCATTCGCTTGGTTCGGCTCCTCTGACAAAGGGGATGATGCTTCTGCTGAAGTAGAGGGCAAATCCGTGAAGGTCGGTCACCACCTTGGGCGAGTTGACATTGCTTATCAGCGCAAAGTCCTTGTCAAACGGTTTCGCCAGAGTGGCTATTTGGGTGGATTGCTCGTCAAAGCAGCTGCATATAGCGTCAATCTGTTCCTTGGTGATAAAAGGTTCGTCCCCCTGTATGTTGATAATCACGTCCGCATCCGTGTGGATCAGTCTTGCCGCCTCGTTGATACGGTCTGTGCCGCTCTTGTGGGTGTCGGAAGTCATCACGGCCTTGCCTCCAAAATCCTCTACGGCATCCATGATACGCTGGTCGTCGGTGGCCACCCATACCTCGTCGATGCAAGTCTTCACCTGTTCATACACATGTTGGATAATTGGTTTTCCGCCGAGCATGGCAAGCGGTTTTCCCGGGAAACGCGTTGATGCATATCTTGCAGGGATTATTCCGATAAATTTCATCGCTTCAAGTTGTTTTTGTGTTTAATATTTCATTGTGTGCACTATTTTATGCACTATCTTATGCAAAGATAAGACAAACAAGTTTATAAATGGATTATTTTTCCGGATTTTTTTCTTCTTGTACAGATATTGGCAGGTGCATTCTCCGGATAGGTGGCGAGGAGGTTGCTGTTCATTTTTCTCGTTACGATACTGTAGTTCATCATGGCTGTAGTTGTTTTTTTAGGCACGGAAAACACGGATTAACACGGCTTTTTAAGGCTTTGCCTTTTACTCTTTAAGGTTCGTAGAACCTATTACTGTCTCAGACCGACCTTTAGGGCAAAACAAGTTTCCTCTTATCTCTCGTTAAGTCTTTATATTAAATTAAAACAAAGAATAACTGTTAACAACGATAAAATTAACGAAATTATTTAACGAAAAGCGAACAGCGGGTTGACATTTGGTTTATCTTTGCGGTATGAAAAAATCGACAATCATTTCTATCGCCATAATCATGGGACTCTCTTTCCTGGCGCTGTTGCTGCTGCAACTGTCGTACATTGAAGAGATGGCAAAGATGAAAAAAGAGCAGTTTGACGAGTCGGTCAACCGCAGCCTCTATCGTGCATCCCGCAACCTGGAGTTCAACGAGACCTTGCGCTATTTGGAAAAGGATGTCAACGAAACGGAGCGCAGGGCATATCAGCGCGACTCGGTGATGACCCAAGGCGGACAGCTGAACGGCGTAATACAGCACACCCACCAGTATAGCGTGACGGGAAAGGACGGCACCATCTACTCCTCGTTCCAGCTGAAGACGATAACCACCAAGCCCTCGTCCGTGCCCAAGGCCATGATCATGAAGAGCGACAAGAACTCCATCAGCGACGCCTCGAAGTCACTACAGGAGATAGTGCGCAACCGGTATGTGTATCAGAAGGCATTGCTCGACGAGGTGGTCTATAGGATATTATATACCGCCAGCGACAAACCGCTGAAGGAACGCGTCAACTTCAAGATGCTGGACCAGGACATACGTGCGGAACTGATGAACAACGGGGTGAACATTCCCTACCACGTGACGGTGAGCACCGCCGACGGGAGAGAGGTGTTCAGGTGCTCTGACTATACCGACGAGGGGGATGCCTACACCTACTCGCAGGTGTTGTTCAGGAACGACCCGTCGAACAAGATGGGTATCGTAAAGATCCACTTCCCCGACATCAACAGCTATATCTTCTCGAGCATCAGGTTCATGATTCCCTCGGTCATCTTCACGCTGATACTGCTGATAACGTTCATATTCACTATCGTGGTGATATTCAGACAGAAACGCTATACGGAGATAAAGAACGACTTCATCAACAACATGACGCACGAACTGAAGACACCCATAGCCAGCATCTCGCTGGCGGCACAGATGCTCAACGACAACAGCGTGGCCAAGAGCGAGAGGATGATGAGTCACCTGGGCGGGGTGATCAACGAGGAGTCGAAGCGTCTGAGGTTTCTGGTGGAGAAGGTGCTGCAGATGTCGATGTTTGACAACAAGAATGCGGTATTCAAGAAGAAAGAGCTCGACCTGAACGAAATGGTGGAGAGCATCGCCAACTCGTTTACCCTCAGGGTGGAGCATACGGGAGGCAAGATATATACGGACATTGGGGCTGTGAACTCTTCCATCTATGTGGATGAGATGCACTTCCAGAACGTGATCTTCAACCTGATGGACAATGCCGTGAAATACAGGAATCCGGACAAACCGCTGGATATATATATGAAGACCTGGAATGCCAACGGGCGCCTGTATCTGTCAATCAAGGACACGGGTATCGGTATCAAGAAGGAGAACCTGAAAAAGGTGTTCGAGAAATTCTACCGCGTACATACAGGCAACCGCCACGATGCCAAGGGCTTCGGACTGGGCCTCGCCTACGTGAAGAAAATCATAGAACTGCATAAAGGAGAGATCCATGTGGAAAGCGAATACGGCAACGGAACCATATTCACCATCTCTCTGCCCGAGATAGACAATTGACGACCATTTGACAGAAAGAAATATTTATAAACCTTTAAAAGATAGAATTATGGAAGAGAACTTGAAAGTGCTTCTTTGTGAAGACGATGAAAACCTGGGTATGCTGCTCCGCGAGTATCTGGCTGCCAAAGGCTATGACGCCGAGTTGTGCCCCGACGGGGAGATAGGTTATAAGGCTTTCTTGAAAAGCAAGTTTGACATCTGCGTGCTGGATGTGATGATGCCTAAGAAAGACGGTTTTGCGCTGGCACAGGAAATCAGGGCTGCCAATGCCGAGATTCCTATCATCTTCCTCACCGCCAAAACGCTGAAGGAGGATATCCTGGAGGGTTTCAAGATCGGGGCGGATGACTATATCACCAAACCCTTCTCCATGGAGGAGCTGGTGTTCCGTATCGAGGCCATTCTGAGAAGAGTGAGGGGAAAGAAAAACCGCGAGAGCACGCTGTATCACATCGGACGCTTTGTATTCGATACCCAGAAGCAGTTGCTCACCATCGGCGACAAGCAGACCAAGCTGACCACCAAGGAGAACGAACTGCTGGCGTTGCTTTGCAGTCATGCCAACGAGATACTGCAGCGTGACTTTGCTCTGAAGACCATCTGGATTGACGACAATTACTTCAACGCCCGTTCCATGGACGTGTATATCACCAAGTTGCGCAAGCATCTGAAGGATGACGACCAGATAGAAATCATCAACATCCACGGCAAGGGATACAAGCTGATTACCCCTGACGATGCGGTCTAAATGAAGTTTTGTAAAACAATCGTATAGACAGCCATGAGCCCCGGAAAGAACCGTCTTTCCGGGACTCAGTTTTTTATGGTTTTCAGTAAGGAAAGCCTTACAAAAATGCACTATTGTTTTGTGCTCTCAGATTTTATTTCTATCTTTGCATAGCCGTTGTATGGTGTTTACCGGTGGCGCAGGTTTTCATTACAACAACAAGAAGAATAACATGAATCATATAAGGAATTTTTGCATCATAGCCCATATAGACCACGGAAAATCCACGTTGGCAGACCGTCTGCTGGAATATACCAAGACGATACAGGTGACTGCCGGTCAGATGCTCGACGACATGGACCTGGAACGTGAGCGCGGTATCACCATCAAGAGTCATGCCATACAGATGGAATATCTGTATGAGGGCGAAAAGTATATACTGAACCTGATAGACACTCCGGGGCATGTGGATTTCTCGTACGAGGTGTCGCGCAGCATTGCCGCCTGCGAGGGGGCGCTGCTCATAGTGGATGCCACCCAGGGAGTGCAGGCGCAGACCATCAGCAACCTCTACATGGCGATAGATCATAGTCTGGAGATTATTCCCGTCATCAACAAGATAGATATGCCAAGCGCCATGCCCGACGAGGTGGAAGACGAGATAGTGGACCTGATAGGTTGTGACCGCAAAGACATCATCAGGGCGAGCGGCAAGACGGGAGAGGGCGTGGAAGACATACTGAGGGCGGTGGTAGAGCGCATACCGCATCCGAAAGGCGATGCCGACAAGCCCCTGCAGGCGCTGATCTTTGATTCCGTATTCAACTCGTTTCGTGGCATCATCGCTTACTTTAAGGTGGAAAACGGCTCTATAAGCCAGGGCGACAAGGTGAAATTCTTCAACACGGGCATGGAATATGTGGCTGATGAAGTGGGCGTGCTGAAGATGGACATGATACCCAGAAAGAAGCTTTCTACCGGAGACGTGGGCTATATCATCAGCGGCATCAAGAACAGCAAGGAGGTGAAGGTGGGCGATACGATTACCCATGTGAATGCTCCCTGCGAGAAAGCCATCGAGGGTTTTCAGGAGGTCAAGCCCATGGTGTTTGCAGGTGTGTATCCCATTGACCCCACCGACTATGAGAATCTGAGGTCGTCTTTGGAAAAACTGCAGCTCAACGATGCCTCCCTGTCTTTCTCTCCGGAGTCGTCGGTGGCGCTGGGATTCGGTTTCAGATGCGGCTTCCTGGGACTTCTGCACATGGAAATCATACAGGAGCGCCTTGACCGTGAGTTCAATATGGACGTGATAACCACGGTGCCCAACGTGTCCTATCTGTGTTATGACAAGCAGGGTGGGGTGAAAGAGGTGCATAATCCCTCGGGACTGCCCGATGTGATGATGATAGACCATATCGAGGAACCCTATATCAGGGCCTCTATCATTACGGCGGCAGACTACATCGGTCCTATCATGACCCTGTGTCTGGACAAGCGCGGCGAACTGATAGACCAGCAGTATGTGAGCGGAAACCGAGTGGAACTGCATTTCATGCTACCGCTGGGAGAAATCGTGATCGACTTCTACGACAAGCTGAAGAGCATATCAAAAGGCTATGCCTCGTTCGACTATCATGTGGATTCGTTCAGACCGTCAAAGTTGGCAAAACTGGATATCCTGCTCAACGGCGAACCGGTGGACGCGCTTTCCACCCTGACCCATCAGGATAATGCCGTGACCTTTGGCAGAAGGATGTGTGAAAAGCTGAAGGAGCTGATTCCCAGACAGCAGTTTGACATAGCCATACAGGCTGCCATCGGGGCAAAGATAGTGGCAAGGGAAACCATCAAGTGTGTGCGCAAGGACGTGACTGCCAAATGCTATGGAGGTGACGTGACCCGCAAGCGCAAACTGCTGGAGAAGCAGAAGAGGGGAAAGAAACGCATGAAGCAGATCGGAAATGTGGAAGTGCCGCAGAAGGCGTTCCTGGCAGTTCTGAAGTTAGATTAGAGTAAGCAATAAGAATAAAGTGTAGGAGGAAACGAGATGTTATCGACAGCAGGTGTTACACCACGTGACGTGGCCCGCGAATTGGCGCGCCGATACAGTACCATGACTCATGACGAGCTTGACTTGTTGGAAAGCATACTGGTGCCGATGAGGTATCAGAAGGGCGAGATATTGTTGCGCGAGGGTGATATATGCCAGAATTTCTACTGGATTTTCAAGGGGCTGCTGCGCCAGTTTTATTTCAAGAACGGCAAGGAACTGACTGAGCACATGGCGACCGAAAACCACATGGTGATGTGTATCGAAAGCATCTTCAAGGAAGAGCCCACCAGACTGCAGATCATGGCTTTGGAGCCCACCATCGTATATCTGCTGCCCCGTACCCGTCTGGAGCAGGTGGCGATGAGAAGCGTGAATATCCAGATTCTGTATCGCAAGGTGCTCGAAGAGTCGTTGATACAGAGTCAGATCCATGCTGATATGCTGCGCTTTGAAACAGCGACAGACAGATATGCCAAGCTTATGAAGCTTCAGCCCCAACTGCTCACGCGCGCCCCGTTGGTCTATGTGGCCAACTATCTGCAGATGACTCCCGAAACGCTCAGCAGGGTGCGCACCGCCGCCTTGCTGGAAGGCAGGAAGTCATAGCGAATTGAACCTTTCTATCAGTTTCTTACGGTACAGCCTGCCCACCTTGATGTAGTCTATCTTGTCGAAGGGCGGATACAGCGAGCATATATTGTCGTTGACTTCCAGCAGATAGTTGATGTTGACGATGTATTTTTGGCTCACTTGTACAAAGCGGTTGTCTATGGCAAGCAGAGTCTCGTTGTTGGCATTGCGCTTCAGTTTGATTGGCTCTTTCCGGCATGCCACTACAGCTTCCCACACCCTTTGCTCATGGTTATACTGGAACAGCCCTATGTCTCTGAGGTGTACCAGTCGGAAATCTACCGTATTGGTATAGAACAACAGTTTTTCTTCGTTGCTGTTCTTCTCGTTAGCATCGTTATGCGTGATGACGTCAGGCGTGTCGGCACTTTTCTTCTCGGTAGTGATGCGCGACAGAACCGTGTCGAGCTCCTTTTCGTCGATGGGCTTCATCAGATAGTCAAAGGCGTTGTTTCTGAAGGAGGACAGCATGTAGTCGCTGTGTGCCGTGTACATGATTACATGGCAGGGCTTGGTGCTTATCTCTCTCATCTTTTTCAGGAAGTCGATGCCCAACATGTCAGGGAGTTCCACGTCGAGAAACAGTATTTCCGGCTGTACTTCCTTGATCAGTTTCAATCCTATATCACCGCTGCACGCAGTACCGCACAAGTCTATATAATCATATTTTCCTAATTTTTCTGCCAGTACCAGCGTGGCTGGCGTCTCGTCATCGATAATCAGTACTTTCATATTCCCACTCTAATTCTTTTAAGTTAGTAACAGTTAAGTGATGCAGACGCTATCAGGGCAATTCAATCTGATAGGGGATGAATATCTTGCTTTTGCAGCCCAATATGGTCCCGTTGTCCGCTTCTATATTCTTGATGGAGAACCTCATTCTGTTGGTCTCCTTGTTGTTCTTGTTGATGAGCGCGATGGTATTCCGGATGATGGTCAGACCTATGCCGCCGTTCAGCTCTTCCACGTTTCTGATGTCAAAGCCGATGCCGTTGTCACTCACGGTGGCACTTACGCCGCCATATTCGTCGCTTATGTCTATGTTCAGCAGTTTCTCCCCTTGTCTGGCCTTCAGTCCGTGTTTGATGGCGTTTTCCGTAAGAATCTGCAGGAACATCGACGGAATTAGGATATTGTCGGTATCTATGTCGGGTGCCACGTTCACGGTAAAGGTGAAATTCTCGCCCAGCAGGTTGCGCTCCAGATGTACGTATTCTGATACGAAGTCGAGCTCCTTTTTCAGGGATACATAGGTCTCTGTTATCATATCCAGGTTTTGGCGTATGATGTTGGAGAGGCTCACAAGCAGTTCGTCTTCCTCCTGGCTCTTCTTTCCGATTTTGGAGTTCAGCAGGTTGAAGATGAAATGCGGGGAAATCCTGTGGCGGATGTTCTCCAGTTTCAGGTTCATGAAGTCGATGCGGTTCTGGAGCCGTCGTTTATGGAAATAGAACGAAGAATAGACGATGACGCCCAGCAGCAGCGTGGTGAGACAGGCAAACGCCCACAGTGTGGCTTTGGCTTGTCCCAGTTCGATATCATTCTGTTCGAGTTCTATCTGGTGGTGCAGTCTCAGCGTGTCTTCAGTGAAGCGCATCATGATCTCGGCAATGCGCATTTTCTGTTTGTAGCTCTCCGTGGAGTCCGAGAATACCTTCCACCGCTTGCTCATCTGGTAGGCGGTCTCATAGTCGCCTATTGCCTGATAATAGTGGTCAAGGTATTTGTTCCGGATTCTCTCTATGTTTTCCTCCGCGGTAATGCCTTTTTCTTCTTTGGCAAGGATTCCAGGCACCAGGTGGAATTGGCGGGTGTAGGTGGCTATCCCGATACGTATGGAGTTGGCATAGTGGATGCCGTCAAAGATGTGATGCTTGACGAAGAAAGGTTCTGCCGCGTTGAGGAAATACAGGGCGCTGTCAATCATCTGTTTGTTCAGATACACATCAGCCAGATTGATTTGACAGGTGGCCATAGGACTGCCGTCGGGCTCTCCGTCATTCTCCAGAAAGGTGTGTAGCCGCTGGAACATGTTCAGGGCGTTGTCGTACTCTCCGGAGAAATAGTAGAGGTTGCCGTAATTGTTGAGAAGGTATGCCTGCAGGGGAGGGGGGAGCAGGTGCAGATTCTTCTCGCTCAAGGCGTAATAATGCTTTGCCGTGGAATAGTTGCCCATGGCGGTATATATCTGTCCCAACCCTATATATATGGAAGCGGTTTTGCCGGGAGATATGCTGAGGGAGTCTGCCAGGAAGAGCGCTTTTCTGTACCACAGGGTGGCATTGGGCAGGTCTTGGGCGAAGATATAGGCATCTGCCAGGTTGGCTGCTATGAGAGGCAGATTGTCTGTGCAGTCGCTGAGTGTGGTGTTGCGGAATGCCTGCAGGTAGGTGTCAACAGCTTTCTGGTGGTTGGATCTGTAGAGGTGGTCCACATTGGCAATCAGGCTTTGTGCCTTGCCGATAAGTCCGTAGATACGCTTGCTCTTTTCTTTGTCGCGACAAAATGCCAATGCTTTTTCGGCGTAGGGCAGGGCTTCTCGGGGATTGGTGGAAAGCAGGTAGTAACGACCCTTGAGCAGCAGATAGTCGTAATAAATGAGACTGTCGTTGGCTGCCGACATCAGGCTGTCGCAAAGGGCGAGCGCATCCTTTTCGTGCATGTCTATGGCAGTGGCGACCCGTTCGATATTTGCCGTGTCTTCCTCGCTCCTCTGGTCTTTGTCGCTGTTTGAGCAAGACACGCATAGAAAGACTGTCATCCCGATAAGAGACAACCACACATAACTGATTGCGGTTTTATGATGACTGCCGGTGTACACGTTAGTTGCTACAATAGTTTCATATGTGCAAATTTACCAAAAATTATTTGTTGTTGCAACCCCTGTTTTGACAAATTGTTTACATTCGTGATTAAACGGTAGTGAGGTGTGATTGTGTGGCTTATAATCCTGTGTATCATGTATTGTTTCCAGGCTTTTGGACGGACTCCCTGTCGGAGGGGTATGGAGGGGTGCAGGGGTGTTTTCTGCGGACGGATAATGGTTGTTTCCTCCTCGCATGATGGGAAGCAACGGCAAGCTATGGTTACAATCTCATGCGATTTGCGGTATATTTATTTGTAATTTGTTCCTTGTTTAGAGGAATTTTTGTACTTTTGTGCCGATTATTGAAAAACAAGATAGTGATGGTACGCAATATTTTTAAAGGATTAGGAATCGCATTGATTACCCCGTTTCATCA
>CALZXH010000075.1 GCA_945830055.1 uncultured Prevotella sp. | reverse complement strand
TCCGAGGCCGCCCCGTGCTAAACGCGAGTAAGAGAAGCATCACGCTTTTCTTTTTCCTCTTGCGTTGCGGACTGATAGTCGTTTGCATGTATTTTCTATCAGTCAGCTTTTAGCAAACAACATTAAGATATTTGGTTATATGATTTTTAATTCGTTTAGTTTTTTGATTGTTTATCCATTGCTGTTTTTGGCATATTACGCTATCCCTGCAAAGTATGCGACAGTCAGAAATGTGTATCTGCTACTTGTCAGTTACTTGCTCTATATGAATTTCAATGCGGCATACGCTCTGATTCTGTTCGGGATAACAGCTATAACCTTTTTGTCGGCAAGGCTTGTGGAAGGGCGGAAGTCGAGAAATAAACTATTGGTTACTGCTGTCGTCTTAACCCTATTACCACTATTGGTATTTAAGTATTACAACTTTATTTGCCAATCAGGAGCAGCATTATTGGAAACGTTAGGCGTGAGGTTTGAACTGGCAGGATTGAATTGGGCAGTGCCTGTCGGTATTTCGTTCTTCACCTTCCAGGCTTTGGGATATCTGTGGGATGTCTGGTATGGAAGGATTAGGGCAGAAAGGAATTTCCTTCATTACGCCTTGTTTGTCGGTTTCTTTCCGTCGATAGTTTCCGGTCCGATCAACAAGGCATCTCTTGTCCTTCCCCAAATCAAATCTATCAGGCCATATTTTGACTATCCAAAGGCTGTTGCAGGATTGAAAATGCTGTTGTGGGGAATGGTTATGAAAGTGGTCGTGGCTGATAGGGTGGCATTGTATGTCGATACAGTTTTCTCGCACTATGAGAATTACTCGGGATTGAGTTGTTTTGTGGCTTCGCTGCTTTACACGACTCAGATTTATGCTGACTTTGCCGGTTATTCGTTGATGGCCATTGGTGTTGGCAAGACTCTTGGTTTTGAACTGACAGAGAACTTCCGCCGCCCGTATCTTGCATACAGTATCACTGACTTTTGGCGCAGATGGCACATCTCCCTGTCCACTTGGTTGAAGGATTATGTGTATATACCTCTTGGCGGCAGTCGTTGCTCCAAGATAAGGAATTATTGGAACATCATTGTGACGTTCCTTGTGAGTGGTATATGGCATGGCGCCAATTGGACATTTGTGGTGTGGGGATTATGGCATGGTTTGTTCCAGGTGGTTGAGAAGGCTGTCGGACAGCAGAAATGCGAATATGGCCCATGTGGAAAGACTGTTAAGATTATTATAACATTCTTGCTGGTGAATTTTGCGTGGATATTCTTCAGAATGCCTACCTTGGGTGACGCATGTTCGGTAATATCCAGAATATTCGACCCGGCTCTAATGGGAGGCCTTTATACCCCGGAGAAAGCCAACACGCTGTTTATGGTTGTTGGTGTTTTAGTGCTATTGGTAAAGGATTTGACTGACGAGTATTCCCCCAAGTCTTTCAAACTTATGGATAATGACAGGGCATGGGTCAGATGGTTGACATATATCGCCTGTATAATCATGATTATGCTGACGGGTGTGTTTGATGCGGGGCAGTTTATTTATGCTAACTTCTAATAATTTACGAACATGAAAAAATTTATTGTCAATGTCGCTTGTTTCTTTGTCATTGTAGTAGTGATTGATATCATTGCAGGTGTTGTATTCCCTTTTTTAGTGGCCAATGCCAAAGGCGGTGACAACAAGCGTAATAACTACATCTGTTTGGAAACCAACGAGGACATTCTCATCTTTGGCTCATCAAGGGCGATACACCATTATCATCCCGGACTCATCTCAGATTCTACGGGCATGACTTGCTATAATTGCGGTCAAGATGGAAATGGTGTGATCCTAAATTACGGAAGGCTGCTCATGATAAACAAGAGATATGCGCCAAAGATGATTATATATGATGTGCAAAATACATTTGACTTGACAGCCGGTGAAGATAACCATAAATACTTGGCATGGCTGAAAGCATATTATGACCATGAAGGGATTGAAGATATATTTGCTTCTGTTGATTCTACTGAAAAGTATAAGATGATGTCTAATTTGTATCGCTACAACTCCAAGTGCGTTCAAATAGTAAGCGACTGTATTCATCCTATGCAATCGCTTGGCATAAAAGGCTACAGGCCGCTGGCAGGAAAGATGGATACCATGAAAATAGTGAGGAAAGCGTCAAAATCCGTATCTGTTCCAAAGTGGGATGACATGAAGATAGCATACATTCACAAATTTATAGACGCAACCAAAGATTCAAAATTGGTATTTGTAATATCACCAATATGGTATGGGATGGATGAGTCGCAATATGAAATCATCCGGACCATCTGCCGGGAGAAGAATATTCCGTTCTATGATTTTGCCAACAATCCAAAGTATGTTCATCACAATGAATACTTTAGGGATGGCAGTCACATGAATAGTATAGGTGCGGAGGAATTTACCAAGGACTTGATGAGGATGATGAAGAAGGACAAACTGTTGCCCTGTGCTGAAGTGCAGGCTGCACTTTATTCGCAAAGCTCATCAGCAAGCAGTCAGTGCGCACAAATCATCAGCAAGTAGATTGGAGGTAGCAATCATTCGAATTCGTCGAACTCACGTTTGTTTATAACAAGTCTGTTTTAAGCAGTCACCGCCAACGGTTTTTATCCTTTAGTGAGGATATATATATGTTTTTTTGCAGGTAACAAGGTAACAAAGTAACATTTTCCGTCATGTCCATTCTTATCCGGTGGGCTATCGGCAGATACCTTTCCCCATAGTTATTTTGCTGAGTCGGGACGGAAATAATTTTTCCTCCCGAGGAAATGTTACTTTGTTACCTTGTTACCTGCAAAATTTTATATGGTATCTGATTGAAGTCCTTTAGTCGGTTGCCTGGAAAGAGAACAAAATCCATTATCCGCACTAATCTACATTGCTACTTTAGCACGGGTTAGGTCTTATGCATTATATACATGAAGGTCTTGTTATCCTTTTCTTTTTTAACGTGAGTTAGATGAATTTAAGTGCCTGCAATTTAGAGAATTGCAAAATTAATTGTGACGTTATATTTTTTATTGGATTACAAAAGGATTAATCAGTAAATGCAGTGATTTCTTCCTCAGAGAGCCCTGTCGCCTCGGCGATGTCTGAGACGCTCATGCCCATTGCCTTAAGCCTTTGGGCTATGGATATAGACTTCTGACGCTCACCTTCTGCACGCCCTTCTGCACGCCCTTCTGCACGCCCTTCTTCTCTTCCTTCCATTTTGGCGGTATCAAGTACATCGTTCTGTACCATGATATCGTCCATGTGGGCATCGTAGGCATGGCGGTCTGAGTCGGTCATAGTCATGTATAGCAGTTTCTGGCGGGCCTCTTGCAGTCCCGGAGTGGAGGTATCGTCCTTGATGCGGTTGTTTTTCAGGTAGTCGAGCCATTCCTCAATAGGAGTAGTCGCCACATCGTTGAACTCGTTGACGCGGATGATGAAATACTCAGGGAATACATTCTCTGGCACAGTCATCCTGATTTCGTCAGCCTCCCGGGTGTTCACTTTCAGTTGGTCGCCGGTATGCACGCCGGTAAACACTGTCTTGCCGTGATACAGATAATCGCTTCCCTGTCCGAGGTCAAAATAAAGGATGTTGATGGAGTACACCTTCTTTACCTGGTCGTACTTGTTGCCTATCTGGATATGTTCGGTGATGGCCTTGGACACACCGTAGAGCATACGCTGCAGGTAGTAGAGCTGGCGGGTAAGCTGCACCTCTACGATGATAATCTCGTCCTTGCTGTTTCTGGCCTTGATATCCACGCGGTTGAACTTGGCGTCGCTTTTCTCTTGATTGCCCTCGCTCTCAAGCAGTTCGGTGATGGTAATCTTTTCTCCCAGCAGAACCGTTACCAGTCCTTCCAATACGGCGAAGTTAGCCTTGTCTCTGAGCATCCGCTTCACAGCCCAGTCAAATCTTATATACTTGTTTTCGCTCAGCATAGTAGAGTGCATTAGATAGATTCTTGTTGCAAAAATAGGAAATAAATGTGATTCTGCCAAACTTGTTGCAGGATTCCTCTCATCCTTGAATTATATTTGACTCGTTGTATATTCCTTCCGATTCTGCCGGGACGGTAACATTATCAGAATATATTTCTCATCTTCCATTGTTCCGTTTTTTTTACTCATGAGGAGCAATGAGGACACGTTGAGAACCCTTTGAGGAGTAATACTTTTGTAAAATGCTGTTTGCAAAAGTGCTAATTTTGCCTTAATTCTGCATTTTTCTTCTTGTGGCGACTGACTGTTAGGCTGATTTTTCGTAAATTTGCGATGTCGTTTATATATCATAAGTTTATGGTAAAAGTCATAAAAATAAGAAAAGGACTGGACATCCGTCTTAAAGGAAAAGCTGACGGAACAAAGGTGCTCTCTTCCGCTTCTTCCGCACTTTATGCCTTGCAGCCGTCAGATTTTGTAGGCGTGGTTCCTAAGTTGACGGTGAAAGAGGGTGACAGCGTCAAGGCGGGAAGCCCCTTGTTTGTCAACAAAGCGTGTCCGTCTGTAGCGTTCCCCTCGCCGGTAAGCGGCAGGGTAGTGTCGGTAAAAAGAGGACAGCGCAGAAAGATTGAGGCTGTGATAGTGGAATCCGACGGTAAGGATGAGGCTTTGGATTTCGGGATAAAAGACCCTATGCAGATGGGCGGCAGCGAGGTGCTGGAGGCTCTGACAGAGGGAGGTCTGTTCGGCTTTTTCCGGCAGTTGCCCTATGCCATATCGGCTTTGCCCATAGCCACCCCTAAAGCCATTTTCGTATCGGCATTGCGCGACATGCCCCTGGCAGCTGACTTTGAGGTGGAGCTGCAAGGACAGGAGTTAGAGTTCCAGTGCGGACTGGATGCCCTGTCGAGAATAGCCCCTGTACATCTCGGTATAGGAGTGAAGCAGCAAAGCCGGGCGCTCAGGGAAGCCAGGAATGTGGAGGTTACCGCTTACGACGGTCCTTGTCCCGCAGGCAATGTAGGTGTACAGGTCAACCGTATTTCGCCGGTCAACAAGGGTGAGACGGTATGGACGGTGGATCCGACGGTGGTTATTTTCATCGGCAGACTGTTTGCCAAGGGAAGAGTGGATTTGAGCCGCATCATAGCCGTGGCAGGCAGTGAGGTGACGGCTCCCGCCTATTATCATACGGTAGTGGGAGCACAACTGTCATCCCTCCTCGAAGGAAAGATAGCAGGTTCCTCATACAACCAACGCATTATCAACGGAAACGTACTTACAGGAAACACAACAGACAAGGAAGGGTTCTTGGGAGCCTTGAGCTCAGAGATTACAGTGATACCCGAAGGCGATGATGTGGATGAGGCTTTCGGATGGATTATGCCCAGGGTCAACCAGTTTTCCGTGAACAGAAGTTATTTCTCATGGCTGTGCGGCAAGAAGGAATATGCTCCCGATGCCCGCATCAAGGGCGGCAAGCGCCATTGTATCATGAGTGGAGAGTATGACAAAGTGTTCCCCATGGACATCTTGCCCGAGTATCTTGTCAAAGCTATCATCGCTGGTGATATCGACAAGATGGAGGAGTTGGGAATCTATGAGGTGTCGCCCGAGGATTTTGCGCTGGCGGAGTTTGTTTGCAGCTCAAAGATGGAACTGCAGCGAATAGTGCGTGAGGGCTTGGATATGTTGCGTAAAGAAGAAAACTAAGAGTGCTGAGTATGAATGGTTTGAGAGAATATTTGAATCGGATAAAGCCGAACTTCGAGAAGGGGGGCAAACTGCATCTGTTCCATAGCCTGTATGACGGCATGGAGACATTCCTGTATGTACCCAATACAACAGCAAAATGCGGTACCCATATCCATGATGCCATTGACTCCAAGCGCATCATGAGCATGGTGGTCATCGCTTTGCTTCCCGCCTTGTTCTTCGGTATGTATAATGTGGGCTATCAGAACTTCCTGGCTGCCGGCAAACTGGCTGAGGCCTCGTTCCTGGATATGTTTGCTTTCGGTGCGCTGGCGGTCATCCCCAAGATACTGGTCAGTTATATAGTAGGTCTGGGCATTGAGTTTGCCTGGGCACAATGGAAAGGCGAAGAGATTCAGGAGGGCTATCTCGTATCGGGTATCATCATCCCGATGATACTTCCCGTGGGTTGCCCCTTGTGGATATTGGCGTTTGCCGTGGCGTTTGCCGTAGTCTTCGGCAAGGAGATCTTCGGCGGCACGGGAATGAACATCTTCAATGTGGCGCTGTTGGCACGTGCGTTCCTGTTTTTCTCCTATCCCTCCAAGATGAGCGGAGACTCTGTGTGGGTGGCTTCAGAGAGTATGTTCGGTTTGGGCAATGATCTGCCCGACACCTTTACCCAGGCTACCCCGCTGGCACTGGCAGGCAAGGAGGCTTACTCGCAGGTGCCCGTGATAGACATGGTCACAGGTCTGATTCCGGGAAGTATCGGCGAAACAAGTGTTATAGCCATTGCCATTGGCGCGTTCATCCTGTTGCTGACGGGCATAGCCAGTTGGCGCACCATGCTGAGCGTCTTTGTGGGCGGTGCCCTGATGGGCTGGCTCTTTGAGCAGACCGGTGCCTCGACGATGCCCTGGTACCATCACCTGCTGTTGGGCGGTTTTGCCTTCGGTGCCGTGTTTATGGCTACCGACCCGGTTACTTCTGCCAGGACAGAATGTGGAAAGTATGTGTATGGATTTTTGATTGGCGTGGTTGCCATCACGGTGAGGGTGCTCAACCCCGGTTATCCCGAGGGCATGATGCTCGCCATCCTGCTGATGAACATGTTCGCGCCTCTGATTGACTATTGTGTGGTGCAGAGAAACATTGCACAGCGACGTAACAGAATAAAGAAATAAAATCGAACCGCCATGAAAATAAATACCAATTCCAACACGTACATCATTATCTACAGTGGAGTAATGGTGGTGACAGTGGCATTTGTACTCGCTTTTGTATATCAATCGCTCAAGAGCAGGCAGGATGCCAATGTGGCGCTTGACAAGAAAAAGCAGATTCTGGCAGCCTTGAACATACGCGACCTCACGGACGAAGAGGCTGCGGCAAGGTATGCTGAAGTGGTGCAGGCTGACAGGATTGTGGACGCCGCCGGAAAAGTGGTGGCGCCCGGCACACAGGGAGGGGAACAGGCTGCCTTTTCCATGAACGCCATCCCTGCAGACAAGAGCTGGTTGCCGATATACCTGTGCAGCGTAGATGGGAAAAAGAAATATGTGGTTCCCGTATATGGCATGGGACTTTGGGGCTCCATCTGGGGCTATGTGGCTGTGAATGAAGACATGAATACCGTTTATGGAGCCTATTTCGACCATGCCAGCGAGACTGCCGGTCTGGGTGCGGAAATCAAGGACAGCAAGACATGGCAGGAACAGTTTGCCGGCAAGCGTATCTACGATGGGAACAACGAAAAGGTGATATTGGCGGTAAAGAAGACAAGCGAGATAAAGGACACCACGTGTGAGTGTGATGCCGTGACAGGAGCCACCTTGACTTCAGACGGCGTGAGTAAGATGCTGGAGAGCGGACTGCGGCTGTATGTCCCTTTCTTCCAGCAGGAGAGTAACCAAACAAAATGAACGTTATCATCGGATAGATTATGAAGAATATGTTTTCGAAAAAGAACAGGCAGGTGTTTGCCAATCCCCTCAACCTTGACCATCCCATATTGGTACAGGTGCTGGGTATCTGTTCTGCACTGGCTGTCACGTCGCAGTTGAAGCCTGCGATTGTCATGGGACTGGCTGTGACCGTGATTACCGCTTTTGCCAACGTGATAATATCACTTATCCGCAACACCATCCCCACACGCATACGCATCGTGGTACAGCTGGTGGTGGTGGCTGCCTTGGTGACTGTAGTGAGCCAGGTGCTGAAGGCTTTTGCCTACGATGTGAGCGTACAGCTCTCGGTGTATGTGGGACTGATTATCACCAACTGCATACTGATGGGACGACTGGAGGCATTTGCCATGACCAACAAGCCGTGGCCCGCCTTGCTCGATGGTGTGAGCAACGGTCTGGGTTATGCCATGGTGCTTGTCATCGTGGGTGGCGTGCGCGAACTGTTGGGCAGGGGCACACTGTTGGGATTGCAGGTAGTGCCCTCGTTCATGTATGATGCAGGATATATGAACAACGGTATGATGACCATGCCTGCCATGGCGCTTGTTTTGCTGGGATGTGTAATCTGGGTACATCGTGCCTATTTCTATAAGGAGAAGTAAGTATGGAACATTTGGCTAATTTGTTTTTCAGGTCCATATTCGTTGACAATATGGTGTTCGCATTCTTCCTCGGAATGTGCTCTTTTTTGGCAGTGTCGAAGAATGTGAAGACCTCGTTGGGACTGGGACTGGCTGTGACCTTTGTGCTGATCATCACCGTACCGGTAGATTATCTGATGCAGACCAAGATATTGGGACCTGACTGTCTGGTAGAGGGAGTGGATCTGTCCTACCTCAGCTTTATCCTGTTTATAGCGGTTATAGCAGGTATCGTGCAGTTGGTAGAGATGATTGTGGAAAGGTATTCCCCCTCTCTCTATGCCGCTCTGGGCATTTTCTTGCCGCTTATAGCCGTGAACTGTGCCATCATGGGTGCATCGCTGTTCATGCAGCAACGCATCAACCTTCCGCCTACGGACGCACAGTATATCGGTTCGGCGATGGATGCCGTGGTATATGCCTTGGGCAGCGGTATCGGATGGACGCTTGCCATTGTGGCGATGGGAGCCATACGCGAGAAGATGCAGTATAGCGATGTGCCCAAGCCGCTGCAGGGATTGGGCATCACCTTTATCACTGTGGGACTGATGGCTATGGCGATGATGTGCTTTTCAGGTCTCAAATTGTAGAAGTGCAAACAAGAAATATTTGACGGTAAATAACAACTGACTGACATGATGATATTTGTATTAACCAACATAGGGGTGTTCCTGGCAATCATACTGCTCCTGGTAGTGGTGCTTCTGGTGGCAAAACGATTCCTGTCGCCTGAAGGGGAAGTGGATATTGAAGTGAACGGAACCACCCACCTCAATGTGAAACAGGGCGGCAATCTGATGGGAACCCTGAACGAAAACGGCATCTATCTCCCTTCTGCCTGTGGCGGAAAGGCCTCTTGCGGTCAATGCAAGGTGCAGGTGCTCGAAGGGGGGGGCGAGATATTGGATTCCGAGAAATCCCATTTCACCCGAAAAGAAATCAAGGAGCATTGGCGGTTGGGATGCCAGTGCAAGGTGAAGGGCGATTTGAAGATACGGGTGCCAGAAAGCATACTCGGCGTGAAGGAGTATGAGTGTACCGTGGTGTCAAACAAGAATGTCGCTACCTTTATCAAGGAGTTCAAGGTGCAACTTCCTCCCGGAGCGCACATGGACTTCCTGCCCGGTTCATACGCGCAGATCAAGATACCTGCATTCTCTATCGATTACGACAAGGACATCGACAAGAGTCTGATTGGTGACGAGTATCTGCCAGCCTGGGAGAAGTTTGGTCTCTTCCCGTTGAAGTGCGTCAACACGGAACCTACCATCAGAGCCTATTCCATGGCAAACTATCCTGCCGAGGGAGATGTGTTCATGCTCACCGTGCGTATTGCCACTCCGCCATTCAAGAGCGACCGAAGCGGGTTCATGGATGTCAATCCCGGTATTGCCTCCTCGTATATCTTTACGTTGAAACCGGGTGACAAGGTGGTGATGAGCGGACCGTTCGGAGATTTCCATCCGCATTTCGATTCCAAAAAAGAGATGATATGGGTAGGCGGCGGTGCCGGTATGGCTCCGCTCAGGGCGCAGATTATGCACATGACCAAAACCCTGCACACCACAGACAGGGAGATGCATTATTTCTACGGTGCGAGAGCCCTCAACGAGGTGTTCTATCTGCAAGATTTCCTGCAGTTGGAGAAGGAATATCCTAATTTCCACTTCCATCTGGCATTGGACCGTCCGGATCCTGCGGCAGACAAGCAGGGCGTGAAATATACTCCTGGCTTTGTGCATCAGGTAATGCTTGAAACCTATCTGAAAGACCATGAGGCTCCTGAAGATATCGAGTATTACATGTGCGGTCCCGGTCCTATGTCGAAGGCGGTGGTATCCATGCTTGACTCTTTGGGCGTGGACAGCGAGTCCATCATGTATGACAACTTCGGAGGGTAGTGCAATCCTTCGGACAAATAACTCTTAAGGTGGGTTCTGTAAATTCGCTTCGGTGGGAATTCATAGAATCCACCTTAACTTGCCTTCTATAATTCAAGTATTTTAACGTGAGTTCGATGGATTAACATTCTTGTTTTGCATAGAATCATTTGTAATCCTCTCGGATAAAATGCGGAAACAAATCCTCACCATGATGGGGCGAATACTCAAATCCCTCATAAGAGAATGCTTTCAGTTGTTCTGGCGAGGAGATACCGTTTTCAAGCATATATCTCACCATGGCTCCGCGGCATGACTTCGCCCAAACCGCCTGCATCTTGAGAGTGCCGTTCGGCTGGCGGACATAGAACAGGGGATGAATGACATTCACCTCCGCCAATACCCGTTTCCAATCAAAAAGATGTTCGTATTCCTCGGTAGAAAGATGTATTAAAACACCGTCATCAGCCTTCACACTCTCTATGAGCACATCCGTCAGCTT